>JAQVMU010000056.1 GCA_028703475.1 Atribacterota bacterium
TTGGAACCAAACCAGCGGTTTAGAAATGAAAACATTAAAGATACTATTGTATTTTTTGGTTCTGCCCGAACTAAATCTCCTGAAGAAGCTAAAATTTATTTAGAAAAAGTAAAAGAGCAAATTGCCACAGAAGATAAAAACCAGAAAAATAGCGAGCTACAGGAAGAACTTCAATTCGCTGAAAAACAGGTTTTCCTTTCCCGCTATTACAATGATGCAGTCGAACTTGCTAAACGCTTAACTACCTGGTCAAAATCACTTAATTCCAGTTCCAGATTTATTGTCTGCTCGGGCGGAGGTTTTGGAATGATGGAAGCAGCCAATAGAGGAGCCAGAGAGGCAAATGGAAAATCTATTGGTTTAAATATTAGTTTACCAATGGAACAATATCCCAATCAATACATATCACCTGAATTAAATTTCGAATTTCACTATTTCTTTATGCGAAAATTCTGGTTTGTTTACCTGGCTAAAGGATTGGTTATTTTCCCGGGTGGCTTTGGAACGCTGGATGAACTGTTCGAGGTGCTTACTTTAATTCAGACAAAAAAAATAGAAAAATGTCTCCCGATAGTCATTTATGGTACTGAATACTGGAAAAAAATAATCAACCTTAATGCAATGGTTGAGTATGGCACAATCAGTAAAAAAGATTTGGATTTATTCAGATTTTGCGATTCAGTTGATGATGCTTATAACTACTTAACCGGGGAACTTACAAAACTATACTGTGAAAATAACTAATTATTTAGTGCCAAAATATGATTTTACCACTAAATTTAATCTAATTATATGAAGGAATTAGGTATTTTTCCCGCTCAGCAGTAAATTGCTGTAATTCAAGCTGATAAGAGGTTTCAATCAGCTCGGGGGCTGCCTTTTCTTCCAGATATTTCCCTATTTTGTCAGTTCCCATAATTTTGTCAAACATCACAATATTATCAGGAGTGCTCTTTGGGACATTAAAATCTCCCAGCATGAAGGCATAAGCCAATGCATAAATACCACTTTTCGCAGGGTTAAAGTTGTATTTATCATCTATTTCCAATTTTACCCCACCGGCAGTATCCTTATCCTCAGGAATATAATTTACTCCGGGTAGTCCCGCTGAATTTAATACTTCAGCATAGCGCATAGAGTCTATCCCATTTCCACCAATCCATCGGAACTGATCCCGCTGGAAAACTCCTGTACCTTCTCCTAATCCTGTAGCCATATATCCATATAATGATTCAATGGTTGGTATATTTGGCGAAGTCTGAACAAAGGGAAGACCGGTATCCTCAAAAGACATGCCGCGATGATAACCATCCATAGCAACAACAGTTAAGTCTGCTCCTATATTGCGATTATAAAAAAGAGCTAACTCTCCAACAGTCATACCATGCGCCATCGGTATATTGTCTACACCAACAAACGACTTAAACCTATCCTCCATTACAGGCCCATCCACAATCAAACCCCCTAAAGGATTTGGCCTGTCCAGAACAATAATCGTTTTATTATATCTTTCGGCAGCTATCATACAATACTGAAGAGTAGACATATAAGTATAGCTGCGTGCTCCAATATCCTGAATATCAAAAAGCAGGGCTTCGATTTTCAGGAGCATCTCCTCAGTGGGCATTCTGGTACTTCCATAGAGACTATAAACCGGTATGTCATATTCAGGATGATTATATGAGTGAACCCAGGCTCCTGCCCTGGCAGTACCGTCAAGGCCATGCTCCGGGGCAAACAGTGCTATTAGTCTTGCACCTCTCGTGGCAAGCAAATTATCAATAAAACTATTTCCCTGGCTATCAACCCCGGTTTGGTTAGTAATCAAGCCAACGTTTTTGCCATCAATAAGATAATAATAATCATCCAGTAAAACCTCATTACCTAATTTTACTCTTACATCATTTCCAAACACTGCAAGTGTAGATAACTGTAAAATAAATATGTTTATTACTAAAATAAAGATTATTATATTAATTTTTTGATCATAAAACCTTTTTTTATTATTTTGAATATTTTTTTCTAAAAGCATTAATACGTCCTTTTAATATACAACTTTTAATATACAATACATATACTTCTTTCATTCCTTTTACCTTGTATTAAAATAATATGCCATAGTTTACTCAATAATGCAATATTATTTCATATCCGCGATACCCTTGGACACTATTATATAGTAATTATTACTATATAATAACATATATTGACTTATCATTAATAATTTGTTAAAATAATTAATGATTTTAATGATTTTATAAAAAACATTTGACATAATTGTGTTAATCATTTAATTTTGTGTTATAAGCATCCTGACCTTTTTAAGAGGTGATGGTATGGTTTTCGGAAAAATTTATTCCTTGGGAGCATTTGTAAATTGTTCTGAAGGGTGATAACCTGACCCGCGCTATTCTTTAGATGAGTAGTGCGGGTATTTTTATAATTATTGATAGCAATGATGACCATAAATAATTAAGAAATAACACTTTAATAACAGAAAGAATGGGGTAAATAATGAAACATAATTTAGCCTTTCAATCCGTAATATTTGACTTAGATGGTGTTGTTACCAAAACCGCTACAGTTCATGCACATTCCTGGAAAAAAGCTTTTGATGAATATCTGAAATTAAGAGAAAAAAGAGACGGAGAAAAATTTAAAGAATTTACTTATGAAAGAGATTATTTAAAATTTGTAGATGGTAAACCACGTTACAAAGGTGTAAAAAATTTCCTGGAATCACGCAATATACACCTCCCTTTTGGAGATCCCTCAGACTCACCGGACAAGGAAACCATTTGCGGTATTGGAAATAAGAAAAATGAGTTATTCACTAAATTGCTTCAAGAGGAAGGAGCGGAGGTATTTGAATCCACAGTCAGGCTTATAGAAAGTTTAAAAGAAAATAATATTAAAATTGGTGTAGCATCTTCTTCCAAAAATTGTCTCCCAATACTCAAATCAGTCAAACTCGAACATTTATTTGAGACCAGAGTTGACGGAGTGGTATCCGCGGAGCTAAAGCTTAAGGGAAAACCTGAAGGAGACATTTTTGTAACCGCAGCAAAAAATCTAGGTACTCTTCCTGAAAATTCTGTGGTTGTGGAAGATGCATCTTCTGGTGTTGAGGCCGGCAGAAACGGCGGTTTTGGATTGGTATTGGGAATTGCCAGGGAAAATAACAAGGCGGAGCTGACAAAACACGGGGCCGACATCGTTGTCCCTGATTTAGCCGAAATTGATGTTCAAATAATTGATGACTGGTTTAAAAGAAAACCAAAGCCTTTCTTTAAATGTTTTGAAACACTTGAAAATGCACCGGTAATCCTGCCGGAAGAACACTTGCAGCAAAAAGATATCTTTATAAATCCCTATTATAAGCGTACCGGAAAATCAGTTCTCCATACTAATAAAAAAATGGTCTTTTTCCTGGACTATGACGGTACATTAACTCCTATTGTTGAAAGTCCGGAGTTAGCTGTTCTTTCTGATGATATGAAAAAGACAGTTGAACAGTTAGCTGAAATCCATACAGTTGCTATAGTGAGTGGGAGGATGAGAGAAGATGTACAAAACCTGGTTGGGATTCAAGGTTTATTCTATGCCGGAAGTCATGGATTTGACATAAAAGGACCCGGCGGTTTTAGCATGATTCACCCTGTTGCAGAAAAGACAATTCCACTTGTTTCTGAAATTATTGAGCAATTAAAAGACAAGTTCCAGCATGTTGAAGGTGCGCTGGTCGAAGAAAAAAAGTTCAGTGTAGCAGCACATTACCGTAAGGTAAAAAATCAAAAAGATTTAAATTTTATTGAAGAAACAGTTAACAACATTATTCAAAAATATAACGAACTAAGACTTTTAAAAGGTAAAAAAGTCTTTGAAATTCTGCCAAACATAGACTGGAATAAAGGAAAAGCCATAAGATGGATTATGGATGCCCTGGAAATTCCCTGGGAAACTACCTCTGCCTTTTATATTGGTGATGATACTACCGATGAATATGCCTTTAGAACAATTATTACCAGGGGCACAGCTGTTATGGTTACTGATAATCCATTAAATCCTTCGACGGCAGATTTTCAACTAAATTCACCGAAAGAGGTAAAAAAATTCTTTGAACAGGTTATTTCAATTTCTAATAAACAATAGTTTTAATAACAATCATGGCACTTCTCCCTGGTCATTGGAATATTTCAAATTTGAACCAGGCCAGGAAAAATTGAGAGAAGCTTTGTGTACGTTGGGTAATGGTTATTTAGGAACAAGGGGTGCACTTAACGAGTCATCTGCTTCCAAAGTGCACTATCCCGGAACCTACATGGCAGGTGTTTTTAACAAATTAGACAGTAAGGTTGCCGGTAAAACTATTACCAATGAAGACCTTGTTAACTGCCCGAATTGGCTTCCTTTGACTTTTAAAACAGGCTTAGATCAAAATTGGATAGATCCGTCTAAACAGAAAATCATTTCTTATTATCAGAAACTTGACATGAAAAAGGCAGTTCTGATAAGAAACTACAAAATAAAGGAGAGTTCCGGGAAAATTACCTCAATTGAAACCAGAAGAATTGTACATATGGGTGAAATGCATATTGTAGCACAGGAGTATTCAATTACCCCTGAGAATTATGATGGTGAAATCTTTATTAGAACCGGCTTGGATGGAACTGTTGAAAACAAAGGAGTAGAAAGATACAGCGACCTTGAATCATTACACCTGGCAGAAGACGAAACTGGACAATTTTCTGAAAATGGTATTTATCTTTCAGTAGTGACCAATCAATCCAATATTAATATTGCTCTGGCATCTTCCGTTTATATTACCTGTAATGGTGAGGAAGTAAAACCAGACACTATTGATACCAAAAAAGAAGAAAAAGCTGTCTTTCAGGAATACAAAATTAGGGTTAAAAGGAAACAAAAATACATAATTTCGAAAGATGTATCCATTTATACCTCTCAGGATAATGATACTGATAATCCTATAAAAAGCGCTATTGAATCAGCTAAAAACTGTCCCAGTTTTGCATCTCTTTATGAATCGAATAAAAAGGTATGGTCAGAACTATGGGATATTTTTGACATTCATGTTGAGGGTCATGCTTTCTCCCAAAAAACATTGAGACTGCATATTTTTCATCTTTTAGAAACTGCTTCTATCCATAATACTAAACTTGATGCAGGTATTCCTGCAAGAGGATTATCCGGAGAAGCTTACCGGGGCCATATCTTCTGGGATGAAGTTTTTATCCTGCCTGTCTATGATTTTCGCATTCCCGAAATTACCCAATCATCCCTTCTCTACCGTTACAGGAGATTGGAGCAGGCAAGAAAATATGCCCTTGAAAATGGCTATAAAGGAGCCATGTTTCCATGGCAAAGCGGCTCCACCGGTGAAGAAGAAACTCAAATTATTCACTTGAATCCCAAATCCGGAAAATGGGGTCCTGATAACAGCCGAAACCAGAGACATATCTCCTTTGACATAGCCTATAGTGTCTGGGAACATTGGAAGATAACTGGAGACATGGAATTTTTAATCAAATATGGAGCAGAACTGTTTCTTTCAATTGCTAAATTTGGAGCTAATCTGACCTATTATGATTCAAAGGATAAAAGATATCATACCACAGGACTTATGGGACCTGATGAATTTCATGAAAAGTTACCTGGTGCCGAAAAAGCCGGTCTGAAAGACAACGCCTACACAAATGTTATGATTGTCTGGACCTTAAAAAGAGCATTATATTTAATCTCTTCTCTTCTTCCTGAAGAAGATAAAGCAAAACTTCTTAAAAAATTGGAAATTGATAAAAACGAACTGGATTTATGGGAAAAATTAACCAGAGAAATTAATGTGATTATTAATAAAAATGGAATTATAAGCCAGTTTGACGGATACTTTGATTTAAAAGAATTAAACTGGAAAGCTTATAAAAAGAAATACGGAAATATACAGCGGATGGACAGGATTTTAAAGGCAGAAGGAAAATCACCCAATGATTACAAGGTTGCCAAGCAGGCAGATACCTTAATGCTCCCCTATCTTTTCCCTGTTTCGGAGCTGAAAGAAATTTTTAATGGCCTGGGTTATGATTTTAATATGGATATTCTCAGAAAAAATTATGAATACTATGTCCAGAGAACTTCTCACGGCTCAACCTTAAGTAAAGTTGTTCATTGTTACATATCAGATATTTTGGGACAGGTAAAACAATCATGGAAATGGTATTGTGAAGTTTTAAACTCTGATATCAGTGATATTCAGGGCGGAACTACACCGGAAGGCATTCATACCGGAGTAATGGGGGGTTCAGTTTATATTGCCATCAAAAGATATGCCGGGGTTGACCTGATTGATGGTATAATAAATGTAGAACCTGATGTTCCAATGAAATGGAAACATATACATTTCAAAATTAAATACAAGGATATCTGGTATTTTTTTGAAATAGAAAAACAATTAATAACTGTTAAATTGACATCCACCAGGAAAAAACCCAGGGAATATCGTGAAAAGCTCATAATTCGCAAAAAAGAATACCTTTTTGAGCTGGATAAAAAACATATTATTTGTCTCAAAAGAAATGGAGAAATAAATGGTTAAAAAACACATACTTATAGTCGACGGAGATATTACTCATTCTGAGAGACTTAAAAGGAATTTGGAAACAGCAGACTTTATTGTAGAAGCTGTCTATAAGGGCAATGATGCTTTAATGTTATTAAAAAAGCAGTGGGTAGATTTAATAATCTTATCTATAACCTTACAGGGAATCATGAACGGCATACAGCTATTACAGGAACTGAAAGAAAACGAGGAGTATCAACAGATACCCGTTATCGTGCAATCAAGTAAGGTTAATATGGAAGAAATAGTCAAAAATATTGGAGCTACCATGTTTATTACCAAGCCTTATAATATAGCTGATTTCCTGAAACAGGTTAAGGAAATATTTCAGGAATCACAAAAAGACATTTAGTGAGGTATAAAATGAAAAATCAAAATAACTTTACTATGCAGGAATTAACAGATAATCTAAAGATGATTAAAGCCGAAGATATAATGACTCGAGAAGTTATAACTGTGAGGAAAGACGATACCCTTGACTTAATTGCTAAATTAATGATAGATAAAAGAATAAGCGGTTTTCCGGTTTTGGAAGACGATGAAATTATTGGAGTTATTACTGCCAATGATCTCTTCCTGGTAATGGATTTGATTAAAACTGGTGAAATACTAAAAGATAATAGTGACAACAATTCTTTGCCAAAGGTTGATTTTGCCATGTCCACTGAAGTTATTACCGTTAAGCCCAATACAGATTTAAATGAGATTATTGCATTGATGAAATACCGAAACATCCACACTCTTCCTGTTGTAAATAATAATAAGCTGGTTGGTGTTATAGGAAGGCGGGATGTATACAGGAATTTCTATTGTACAGTAAAAAATATCTGCTAAAATTGTCTGGCTTTTTCTATTCTGTCATTCCAGTATAATGCAATACTGCATCTCTTAAAAATTCAGCAGTTCCCGGTTGATTTTTATCATAATACTGTTTAAATCTCTCATCAGCTACATACATCCTAACAAGGTCGGCATGTGCTTCCTTATTATAACTGCCCCAATAAAATGACAGCCATTGGCGATGCAACTCTGCCGCCTTTTGCGCCAGTTCTCCTGCAGGGTTACCGGTTTGCATGGCCTCTTGCAAGGTTTTCATTAAAAATTCCTCGGTCTTCATCATATTTTCATGATCGTTTTTGCTCATCATCCTTACCCTCTCATTAGCTTTTTGCACTGTCTTTTCTCCATACATTTCTCTTATCTGTTTGCCATATTTTTCTTCATTTTCTTCAATTAATTTTTTCTTAAATCCTGCAAATCTTTCCTCATTGCTCATGATTATTCTCCTTTCTTTCGCCATTATTGTCTTTTCTACATTGTTAATAAGAATCTCCAATTGCTCTTTTTGTTTTGTAATTTTTTTTAGATGCTCTTTCAATGCATGAAGTTCATCAAAATCCGGCGAATTGATTATTTTAAGAATACTTTTCAGATTTACTCCTAAAGTTCTGTAAAACAATATTTGCTGTAATTTATCTATTTCTGTTTGCGTATAAATACGATATCCGGAAGAGTTAATATTTCCTGGTTTAAGCAGTCCTATTTCATCATAATAACGCAATGTTCTTTTAGTTAATCCAGATAATTCTGCTAATTGCTTAATCTTGTATTTCATTACCTTTATTGCTGGTACTCCCGGCAAGTCTCCTTTTCATTCTCGGAAATTTATCTATTATGATGAAATTATAAACCCTAACGTTACGGTAATGTCAAGTAATTATTTTCAAACGTCAGAAAGCCTGCTAATATCCCTAATTATTAGCAGGCTTTCTTGAAATCAGTAAATAAAAGTAATCGTTACATTACTTTCTCAGCTACAGGTATTACAAGGGTCACAGGGATCGCATGTATTACAGGATTCATCGCATGGGTTATAGCAATCACCATTCGGGTCACATGGGTCACAACAACTATCAGGATCGCATACACATTCATCATAACAATCACCACATGGATTACATGGGTCACATTCCGGTTCACAGGTGTTGCATGGGTCACATGTGTTGCATGGGTCACATTCTGGTTCACATGTATTGCATGGGTCACATGTATTGCATGGGTCACATGTATTACATGGGTCGCAAGTGTTATTTGAAGTATTGGTTTCTTCAGCTGAGACGCTAATACCTATTGTATGTTCAAATTCACCATCCTCTGTAATAACAGTAATATAGGCACCAATTGGCTCTATGGCTTCAACCAATCCATTTTCATCTACTGTTACTTTTGTAATATCGCTTGATTCCCAAAAAACTGTGGTATTCGTTGCATCTATTGGTTCAATCACCACAGATAACTGAAGTGTTTCTCCGACTTTAAGCGTTTGATCCCCTCCTACAATTTCCACACCGGTAACATGAGTTATCCCTGGAAAACAGCCGCTCAATAAAACCCCGGTAATCAGTAAAGAAACTATTAATCGAACTCTTTTATTGACATTCATTTCTACTTTTTTATCTCCTTTAAAAATTTTTAAGCTCATATGATATCTTAAATTTTTTTATTTTTTATTATTGTAAATTGCCAATTTATTATTAAATTAACACTGAATTTCTTAAATAATATAATTACCTCCTGCTTATTACATATTTTTACTTATGCTTTATTTTACTTAAACTTTTTTAAAATTAAATAATCATTTAAAGAAAAATATTAATTCAGCTTAATATATTAATATAATCATACAACAAATATAATAATTGAACAATATAATATATTTTATAATATGCAGGGGCAATCAAGAAGAAATAATTGTGCGGGGGATATGTTTGTTACTCAGTTTTACTTTTAGTTAATATTTTAATTTGCTCTTTCATCCTTAAGACAACCCTTAAGAATAATTAAAAACATTTTTTTCAAATTTAAATCTTTTCCCTTCAAAAAGATTTACACATATATCAACTATTTTGCCATCATACAAAATATCTTTATTTTTTATTATTTCATCAAGCGCTGTATCTACTCCCAAAGCTGCCCTATAAGGCCGGTGAGAAGACATGGCTTCCACTACATCAGCAACTGCGATAATTTTAGCTTCCAATAATATCTCATCAGATTTTAATCCGTTGGGATAACCGGAACCGTCATTTCTTTCATGATGCTGTAAGATTATAGGTGCAATATGGTAGGGAAATTCAATATCCTTTACAATGTCATAACCGGTTTTGGAATGACTTCTTATAAGACTTAATTCAATATCGGTTAATTTACCGGGCTTGGTAAGGATTTCAGAAGGTATGCCAATTTTCCCAATATCATGAATCAAAGAAGCTATCCTTATAGTTTCAATCTTATTACTGGGCAGTTTCATCTCTTTGGCTATGGCTATAGCCAATTTAGACACTCGTACCTGATGTCCGGCAGTATAGAGATCACGGGTATCCATTATTCTTGAGATAGTCTCAATAGTTGCATTTATGGTCTTTTCCAGGTTTTGATAGGTTATTTTAAGATCGGTAATATCCATTGTACTCTCCACTGCCCCGATTATCTTGCCCTCCTCATTAACAAAGGGTACTCCGGTTACCATCCAGTAGCGGTTATCCGGTGTTCTCATCTCCTCTCTTTCCATTTTTGCAGTTTTCCAGGCTCTATCTATCGGACATTCCCGGCAAATTGTATCTCTTTTTGCCCAGACCTGATAGCATTTTTTACCTTTTATTTCTTTCAAGCTTTTCCCCACAGAATCACAGGCTGCCTTATTAGCCCAGACAATATTATGTTCCAAATCATGATAAACAATATGAACAGGTGATATAGCAAGTACTATTTCCTTTTCTTTTTCTGATTGTTTGAGTCCTTTTTCCAGCTGCTTTCTTTTAGTGATATCGCGAGCTATTCCCAGAACATATATTTTATTATTTATGCGGATTGGATAAGTAGATATTTCCACATCTATTGATGTGCCTTCTTTGCGATTCAGATTAAATTCCTGCGGCTCCATTGGAAGCCCTTTTCTGTTTTGCTTTAGAGCACTAACAGCCCTGGGAACATCTTTTAAGGGTAACAGTCCTGTCTTAAAGTAATTTTTACCAACCAATTCGGCACGGGTATAACCGGTTATTCTTTCAGCTGCTTTGTTTCCGTCAATAAAATTTCCTTTCAGATCACTGATATAATAACCATCAGGGGCAAAGTCGAAAAGCAGCTTAAAACGGTCTTCTGAATTATTCAACCCTTTTTCGATAACTTCTTTCCTTATATTTTTTATCTCTTTTGATATTTCAGGATCTGGCTTGTAATTATTATCTTTCATTTTATCCCCTTTTGTACTACAAATAATCAGCATATACTGATTTTAGTGCTGATTTTCTGCTGCATCTATATTTATTATGAGATAACAAAAAA
>JAQVMU010000057.1 GCA_028703475.1 Atribacterota bacterium
TTGATATCCATAGCTGATCAGCAGATGTATAAAGAAAAGAATAATAAAAAACAATAGAAAGGTGAATATTTCTTTTTTTGTAAAGCTTATATTAAGATAATATGATTAAGTAATAATTCTATTGCTGAGGCTGATAATTCTGTAATATAAAAATAAAAACCTACTATTGTAGAAATGACTATTAATATAACTAAAATAATAATTATAAATTTAATCATAACTTATTATAGCATATTTCCTTATTTAAAAATTTAAAACTTTTATCTACTTTAATCTTTGGTAAAACTGTGCATCATCTGGCAGAAAGTCTTGCATGTATGGAGTGAGAAGGTCGCTGATATGTACAGCTTATTAATAAAAAAAGGCCTGGTAAGTTTGAAAAACAAACAAACCAGGCCTTTTAAAATTAAAGGCACTAAAATTATAAAAAGCCCTTATGCGGACTTAATGTTTACGTGGATTCCACTCTTTCCAGACATTTCCGGTTAATGCTGGTGAAGGTTTTAATGTTACTCCACCTTCAGTCCATCCGGAAGGCATAACTTCACCTGTTTTCTGATGGTGTTGGTATGCCTTAATCTGGCGAAGAAGCTCTGCAGGATTTCTTCCAACTGGTGGACTTAAAATCTCCGCTGCCTGTATAATTCCTTCAGGATCAATTAAAAATCTTCCGCGGACATTTGTCCCGGAATTTTCATCATATACCTCATAAAGTGTTCCGATAGCCCCTCCCTGATCTGATACCATTGGGAACGGTATATCATTGCCGACCATTTTACTAAGTTCAGTCTCATTCCAGATTTTGTGTGAATGCACACTGTCTGTGCTTACAGAAAGTACCTCTACATTTAATTCTTGAAGTTTATCATAGCTCACGGCTATGTGTGAAATTTCGGTTGGTCAGACATAGGTAAAATCACCTGGATAAAAACATAAAACAACCCATTTGCCAAGATAATCTTCTAAAGACACTTTCTTGTATTTTCCCTGATGAAAAGCCATTCCAGAGAAGTTAGGTGCCTTTTTAGTAACTAACATATACATCAACTCCTTTCATAATTAATATTAAATAGTATTAATTACAATTTAACATTGTTAATCATAAAAGTCAATAATGATATTAATGAAACAGAAAATAATATGGATGTCTAAATATTAAAGAATATTATTATCATAACAAATTTAATGTGAATAAAAGGTAGTTTATATAGGCAAAAACCATTATAAAACCACACCGCCGACGAAAATTATTTTTGCACATATAGGAAAACAATAATGTTATGCTGACAATTAATAGAACAAAGGGTAAGTGTAAATATAAAATACTGCCATACACAGGTATGGGCAATATAGTTGATGATACCCCTATTACCAGGATAACATTAAGAATATTGGCCCCCAAAATATTACCAATAGAAATATCATATGCCTTCTTTCTCAAAGAGGTTATTGATGTCATTAGTTCAGGCAATGATGTTCCAAAAGCTGTCATAGTTAAACCTATAATAATATCAGGCACTCCTAAAAAGATAGCAATTTTTTCTCCATTGGTTATTAACAATCTGGAACCTGAAAGTGTTAACAGAAGACCAAAGGAAAACATAAACAATTTCAATAATATTTTTTTTGTATCTATATTTTTTTCTTTATTATCTATATTTTGATTTGTTTTGTTGTTATAGATACTATTTTGGACATTTTTATATAAATACCAAACCAGAATCCCTAAAAGTATAATACCTGTAAAACGTGATATTTCACCATAGGTAAAACTCACAAAAGCGATGAGCAGTAAGAGCAGCATTAAAAGGATTCCATTTTGATGAAACTCTTTCTTATTTGTAATTTTAGGGCGTGACACAATAATAATTATTGCCAGGATTAGCCCGGTATTACAGATAATAGAACCAAGGGCATTTCCTATAGCTATTTCAGTATTACCGTGTATTGCTGCACCCGCAGAAACCATGAGCTCGGGTAATGTTGTGCCTAAACTAACCAAGGTAGCACCAATTATTATATCGGGTATTTTTGTTATTTTAGTGAACCAGATTACTGAATCAATAAAAATATCACTGCCTTTTATAATCATTACAAAGCCTATAAGAAATAATACAAAAGGGAAAAGATAATCTAACAACTAATACACATCCTTCTTTTGAAATATTAATAAAATAAAAAAGACTTTTACTGCAGAATGTCCGCAATAAAAGTCTTGCTTTCATAAAGTATTATGAAATACCAACCGGGTTAATAAAACCGTACTGACGACTGGTAAAATAACTCAAAAATATGAGTTACAAGCTACTCCCTTTTTTAACGCCAATTAGTATTATATATTATGAATCAATAAAAAAGCAAGCTATTACAAAAAAATAAAATAGAAAATCTCTTTATAATTTAATTAATTGAAAGAAATCGAATTTATTTTGTGTACTATAAGTAGAAGAAAAATTAATCCTGATTGGAGGAAAGAATATGAAAACAGAAAAATCACTAAAAGTTTTTATTATTTTAGCAATGGTTTTATTAATAGCAAACATATCTATTGCTAATGTTTTTGCCCGGAGAGCCGATAACAATTTTAACCGGGGAATGAACCTTATGTCTTATTCTATTGAACAAGATGACTTATCTCAAGAAGAAATAGAAGGAATGTTATTAATGAGGGAAGAGGAAAAATTAGCCAGGGATGTTTATACAGCACTTTATGAGAAATGGAACCTGAGAGTATTTGAATCTATCGGACAGGGTAGTGAAACTGCCCACATGGATGCCATGAAAGTTCTGCTTGATCGTTATAATCTGGAAGATCCTGTAGGGGATGATATTCCCGGGGTTTTTCAAAATGAAGAGTTACAAAAGGCTTATGATGAGTTAATTGAAAAAGGAAGTAAGTCAATTCAGGATGCCCTTCTGGTAGGTGCTCATATTGAGGACTTAGATATTTATGATTTACAGCGCCTTATTGAAGAGACTGAAAATGATGATATCAAGATAACTTATCAGAATTTATTGAAAGGTTCCCGTAATCATTTGAGGGCGTTTGACAGACAACTGCAGCGATACAATATTTCTTATGATGCTCAATTCTTAAGCCAGGAAGAATATGATAGGATTGCAGCAAGCAGACAGGAGTCCGGTGGATCAATTACAGATCCGGATTATAAGTTTTAGAAATATAATTTAAAAAACAATCAGCAGAAATGTTAATATCAGAACAAAAAAACAGCTACCTGATATAAAGGGTAGCTGTTTTTGGTTTTCATATTTTCATATTAGATATATAATGAATATTACAAGTTAGTAAATCCAAATAGTCATGAGGTTAGTCAGGAGACTTTTATGTCATTATTAGAAATAATAGGTCCTGTTATGATAGGGCCATCTTCCAGCCATACTGCAGGAGCTGTAAGGTTAGGTAATATTGCCAGAAGACTTTGGGGAAAAGAAGTTACAGATGTAACTATTTATCTCAGGGGTAGTTTTGCTTCTACTTATTGGGGGCATGGAACTGACAAAGCTCTGGTTGGGGGCTTACTTGGACTGAAGCCGGATGACAGCAGAATCAGAGAATCTTTAGTATTAGCTCACAGGGCAAATGTGAATTATAAATTTGAAAAAGAAACAATTGACGGAGCACACCCAAATTCTGTCAGATTTGTAATTAAATCTGAAGAGAAAAACATGGAGATGGTCGGAGCTTCAATTGGTGGAGGGGCTATTCAGATACAGGAAATCGAAGGTTTTCCGGTTGAGATTGATGGAGACCTACCGGCTTTTATCATTTTTCATCAGGATAAAAAGGGTGTAGTCGCCTCAATTGCAACAGCACTATTCCAAAAGAATTTAAATATAGCTGAGATGAAGTTAAAGAGGAAATCCAGGGGTAAAGATGCAATACTGGTGATAGAGGTTGATAGCCAGGAAAATCAGGATGATATTTTTAATAACCTGGAAATATCTAAAAACCTTTACAGCAAGATTATATTTCTTCCTGTAGAAAGGGAGTAGCAATGATTAATTCTTTTAATGAAATAAAGTTATATATGAAAGAAAATGGTTTAAACCTGGTTGAGGCAGTTTTAGAATTGGAAGCATCCAGTTCAGGCTGTTCTTGTGATGAAATATATAACAGTATGTCAAACAGGTTAGCAGATATGAGAAAATCAACTAAAGAGATTCCAGGAAGTACAGGAAAGACCAGAATAGTTGAAAACGATGCTATAAAAATGAGAAAATATAGACTCGAAAAAAATCCTCTTTCAGGTGATATTATAAGCAGAGCTTCAGAAATATCTTTATCTGTATCAATGTTAAATGCGACTATGGGAAGGATTGTTGCTGCACCTACTGCAGGAAGCTGTGGAATATTACCCGGCCTTTTATTTGCATGGGAAGAAAAGAGAAACATTCATGATGACAAAAAGAAAATTATGGTAGAAGGATTAATAGTTGCAGCGTGTATAGGCCAGATAATAGCCAATAAGGCTACTCTTGCAGGTTCCGAAGGAGGATGTCAGGCTGAGTGCGGTTCTGCAACAGCAATGGGTTCGGCGGCTTTGGTCTGGATGGAATGCAGGGATCCGCATAAATGTTTTGAAGCTGCTTCGATATGCTTAAAATCGATTATGGGACTTGTTTGCGACCCGGTAGCAGGTCTTGTTGAAGTGCCATGTATAAAGCGCAATGGTACGCTTGTATCTATGGCAGTATTATCTGCAGATATGGCTATTTCCGGGGTTAAGTCAATAATACCCTTTGATGAAATTGTAGATGCAATGTATTTGGTTGGAAAAGCCATACCTTCAACTTTAAAGGAAACAGGGGAGGGAGGTCTGGCAATTACCCCGACAGGATTATCTATTCAGGACAGATTAAAGAAAGAGTATGCCTTATAGAAAAGAGTAAATGCATTATCCGGAAGTCTAATAACACCAGGAATATAAAGTATAGAAAGATTTCAGACTGATTGTTTTAAATATAATTTTTAGTGAAAAATTTGCCGGGGTATTTAAAGATACTTAAAAATATTAAAGATTGACATAGAAAGTTTTAGTTTGTATAATACAAAGAAATATTTATATTGAAGATAGTATATTTAAGGAACAGTAAAAATATTCAGGGTTTAGAGAAAAAAATCAGAAGGTGAAAGATTTTGTCCCGATAATGAATATTTTGAACCCGCCTTAAATTATATCAAGCGAAAAGCTTTTTAAGGTACCTCAACCTTTATCAATGGGAAAGTATAATCTCAGAGTATTTTTTGAGACGTACTTTTAATGTACTAATATTACTTAAATTCAATAGAGTGGTATAACGAAGACAAACTCTTTCGTCTCTATTTAGAGACCTAAGGGTTTTTTATTTTCAGGAGGAAATGACTATGATACAGATGAAAACTTTTGAAGAAATAAAAAGAGTGGTTATTAAAATTGGCACCTCGACTATTGTAAATAATTCAGGGGTAATTAATTATCTTTGCCTGGAAAAATTGGCATCCGTTGTTAGTAATTTGCATACTCAGGGAAAAGAAGTGGTTATTGTAACATCAGGGGCAATTGGTGTGGGTTCAAGTAAATTTAAGCTTCAACAAAAACCAAGGAAATTAGCGGAAAAACAGGCAATGGCTTCAATCGGACAGGGACTTTTAATCCATCTATATGAAAATATTTTTTCAAAATATAATATAGTGGTAGGACAGATGCTTTTTACCAGGGAAGACCTGGAAGATAAAGTTCGCCATCATAATACTTGCAATACCTTCAATGCATTGTTTGAATATAATGTAATACCAATAGTCAATGAAAATGACACAGTTGCTGTGGAAGAGATTGTGTATGGAGATAATGATACTCTTTCAGCGGTAGTATCAGTATTAATTAAAGCTGATTTACTTATTATGCTCTCAGATACAGATGGTCTTTATTCAGGAGATTTCCGAAAAGATAAAAATTCAAGGAAAATATCTTATGTTAAAGTTATAGATGATGAGATTGAATCTTATGCCTGTGGGGTTGGCAGCAGTTTTGGTACCGGTGGAATGAAAACGAAGATATCTGCAGCAAAGCTGGCGACAGCAAAAGGTATAGCAGTTGCGATTATCAAGGGAGATGAACCGGAGCAGATTTTAGAACTTATAAAGGGCAATAATACAGGTACAATATTTTTACCTGATAAAAAGGAGGCATATAATTAAATGAAAAGCTTAATATCTATTGGGAAAAAAGCAAAAATTGCCGGAAGCAAACTGGCAAATTATTCTGCAGAAAACAAGAACAAAGTATTAAGTTGTATGGCTGATACCTTGATCAAAGAAAAGGATTATATATTACATGAAAATTTGTTAGATATTAAAATATCCAGGGAAAATGGGGCGAAAGAAGCTTTTACTGACCGTTTAATGCTAAATGAAAAGAGAATTGTTGGAATTGCAGAGGGCTTGCGGGAAGTAGCCAAATTACCTGATCCGGTTGGCAGGTTAATTTCAGAAAATAAGCGGCCAAACGGACTTTGCATAAAAAAAATAGCAGTACCTTTGGGGGTTATCGGAATAATTTATGAAGCAAGACCAAATGTTACCGTTGATACCTCAGCGTTATGTTTTAAGGCAGGCAATGCAGTAATTCTTCGGGGCGGCTCCAGCGCGATTAATTCAAACAAAGCATTGGTGGAAGTATTAAATAAAGCCCTGAAAAAAGAGGGAGCCCCTGATGATGCAATTCAACTGATTGAGGATACAAGTAAAAGCAGTGTTATTGAATTAATGAAGATGAGAGAATATGTTGATTTATTAATTCCCAGAGGCGGGGCATCACTTATAAAAGCTACAATAGAAAATTCATTGATACCGGTGATTGAAACAGGCCTGGGTAATTGTCATATTTTTGTTGATGAATCAGCTGATTTTGAAATGGCAAAAAACATAATAATTAATGCCAAAACCAGCAGGCCTTCTGTCTGCAATGCTGCAGAAACTCTCTTAATCGCTGAAAGTATAGCTTCAGAATATCTGCCTGAAATATTGACTCAATTGGCAGCCTCAGGGGTTGAAATTAGAGGATGTAAAAAAGTGAAAGCAATATTTCCCGAAAGCAAAATGGCAACTGAGGAAGACTGGTATACTGAATACCTGGATTATATTATTTCTGTTAAAATAGTCAAGGATACAAAAGATGCAATTAGTCATATAAACAAATATGGAACACAGCATTCAGAAGCAATCATAACCGAAAATAAGGAAAATGCCGATAAATTTACTCAGGAAATTGATTCTGCAGCGGTCTACGTAAATGCATCAACCAGGTTTACTGACGGTTTTGAATTTGGAATGGGAGCCGAGATCGGAATAAGCACTCAAAAATTACACGCACGCGGTCCCATGGGTCTTCAGGAACTGACAAGCTATAAATATATAGTCAATGGTAATGGACAAATACGCTAAGAACTATTTTTTTTAACTTTTTATACAGAAAACAAATTATGAGTAAGGATTTTATGAATAAAACAAAAAATGCAGGAACTATTGATTTGCAAGTTTTACTTGCCGTAGCATTGACGCTTATTTTTTGGGCATCTGCCTTTGCAGGCATCAAAGTGGGTTTGACTGCTTACAGTCCAGGTAATTTAGTCCTTTTACGCTTTTTAACAGCCTCTTTTGTGCTATTGATTTATGCTATTATCACCCGTATGGCGTTACCGGAAAAAAAAGATATTCCTATGTTACTTATTCTTGGTTTTGTTGGTATTACTATTTATCATATTGCTCTCACTTTTGGAGAATTAAGAGTAACAGCTGGTTCTGCCAGTCTATTAATTGCCTCTGCACCGGTATTCACTGCTATTCTTGCTATGGTTATCTTAAAAGAGAGAATAACCATTTGGGGCTGGACAGGTGTACTGCTGAGTTTTTTTGGAATAGGACTGGTAGTATGGGGAGAGGGCAGCAGTGTCAGTTTTGAACCGGCAGCCTTTTTAATTCTTCTGTCCGCTGTCAGCACCAGTTTTTACTTTGTTCTTCAGAAACCATTATTAAAAAAATATACACCTTTGCAATTTACCACATATGCAATCTGGGGTGGTACCTTATTTCAATTAGTATTTATTGATGGTCTATTTCAGACTATAAGAGAAGCTCCCGCTGAAACTACTCTGGCTATTGTATATATGGGCGTTTTCCCTGCAGCCTTAGCTTATGTTTGCTGGGCATATGTGTTATCGCGTGTTCCTGCATCTGTAGCGGGAAGTTATCTTTATTTATCTCCTGTACTGGCAATATTTATTGCGTGGATATGGTTGGGTGAAGTCCCGACTATTTTGTCATTAACAGGAGGAATGTTTGCCCTGGCTGGGGTTATAATTGTAAATATCTGGGGTAAAACATAAGAATTAAAACAAATTATTATTTCTAATGTATCTTAAACCTTTTCAAAAATGATTTGCAATTATATTAACAGCTTTACTACTAAAAGTTTATTTCGAAACCAAATTGAAACCGATAATCACTATTACCCAGGGAAAAAGTATCAAATTGGGTACTTAGAGTAAAATCAGGTGAAAACCGGTAGTTAAGATTGATACTTTTTTCTCCCTGAAAGTTTAATGGTGTTTCATAAGTTACAAAGAGGTTCTCATTAATATTTTTTCCTATTTCCAGTCTTAAATTTGCCAGATTCATATTTTCAAATATAAATAATTGATTATCTGAAGTAAAAAGATTTTCAGTTGACAGTCTAAACAAGTCTAATCCAAGCTGGCTGGATATTTCTCTTTCCAGCTGTCTTAGTATGTTTAACTGAATGTTTTGGAATAGAATATCAATCATTTCCTGAGATAGCAACTGGTCAATCTCTCCCCTGGAGAGACCCTCAATGTTTCTGCCGAGAGCCAGCAGGGAAATAATCTCTGTTTCCTCCATCACAGGCTGGGAGGATAACCGAATCTGGGGATTGTCAAGATTGCCGGAAACATTTACAGCTATTTGTACATCCTGGACAGTGGTTTGGGCTCTGGCATTAATACCAATTTCGCTAAGTGTCATACCATTGATAGAAGCCCGTCCTTCTGTGATATCAAACCTTCTTTCAAAATATACAATATGCCCTCTCCTTAAAACAGCATTACCTTGTACAGAAGGATCTGCCAGTGTTCCTTCCAGAGCAATATTGGCTGTAATAAATATTTCAGCATTTGGTAAATTAAGTGAAAAAGGTTCTGTGATTTCAATGTTTATATCTATCAGACTTTGTGAAAAGTCCGAGTTGCTGTCACTGTCCGGGAAAGTGTCTATTGACATACCAGGCATGGCTAAAGATTGTAATCGGGCAATATCTATACTGCCGTTGGAGAGAATTAAGTTACCGCTTATTTCGGGATTTAAGAGTGTTCCTGTAATCTCTGCCAGAAAATCAATGTCACTCTCGATAATATCCTGATATACTATCCTGTCCTCACTGTTTGTGATGGTTATTATTATATTTTCAGGCAAAAAGTCAATTAATTCAAATTCACCTGAAATATTAAAGTTGTTTTCATATAATGAAAATGCGATAGGGGTAAACGCCACTCTATTATCATTGATTTCTATTGCAGTATTTATTTCTTCAACTTCCATAGGTAAATTATGAAAAGCCAATATTCCCTGGTTAATAGCAATTACGCCGTTAATTAATGGATTACCTGCAGTTCCTGTCAGGTTTACTTCCATATTGATATTTCCGGTGGTTTCGGAGAAGGTATTCTGCCAGAAAAGGTTTAATATTTTCATATCGGCATTTTCCATCAAAATCTGGAAATCTAATGGAAAATCCTGAACAGTGTCAGGTAAGGCTTTTTCCGTATTTGCGGCAAATGGTTTCAATGGTATGTTCCCCTTTGCAATTATCTGATAATCATTTTCCATTAAAACATTAAAATCATTTATATTAATTTCATTCTTTTTGCTGTCCCAATAAAAATCGCTTTGCAGGTTTCTAAATTGAAATTCACGGAATTGGCCTTCATTAATCTGAGTGGTTATAAATACTTCCGGATTATCTATAGTGCCTTTTAATGAACCGTGTATATCTAAAATACCATTTATAGATTCATCTGCCCCGGATAGTTTGATTAAAGTATATATGTCCAGCCGGTCAGCATGGAAATCAATATCCAATTCATTGTCAATTCCAATTAATCCTTCTGCTTTAAATTCTCCTCCCGGTTGATTATAATAAAGGTCTGTAATTGCAAAACCAAGATCATTTTTAGTTATCATTGCATCAAGTCCCGAAGAGGATGTTTCCCCAGGTTCCTGAGATATAAATTGTACGGAAAGATCCAACTGTTGTTCATTACGGTCACCTTCAATTCTTGCAGTTCCTGCAATGTTAACAGGAATAAAATCTTTGAAGCCAATATCTTCAACCGGATAGAAATATTCTATAGCATCTGTAAAATCAGCATGAGAAAAGGTTATATAACCTGAGAAAAGGTTATTATTTCCTAATAGGGTTTGCCCGCTTATCAATAGTTCCATTAAATCATTCTGTAATTCAAAATTTTCCAGTTGCAGGGAATAAATATAACCTATTCGGCTAAGCAGTTCAGATAAATTGTTCTGAGTAATATTTTCTGGAATAACAGGTTGTTCAGGTTTAAGATTGAAAACAACCTGCCCATCCCCGAGGATATAGTCATCATAAGTGATCT
Organism: Atribacterota bacterium; assembly: GCA_028703475.1. Classification (NCBI taxonomy): domain Bacteria; kingdom Pseudomonadati; phylum Atribacterota; species Atribacterota bacterium. The sequence continues at coordinate 10,690 of JAQVMU010000057.1, forward strand.
GCTCTAAATAAAAATCTCCATAGAGTTCCGGTGATGGCCAGAATCCTGTTATCTG
>JAQVMU010000058.1 GCA_028703475.1 Atribacterota bacterium
ATATTTAGAGAAATATTTGAATGAAAGCATTATTTGTGCTAAAATATTATTTTGAATGATATTACTTAAAATATAATTAGTATTTATAATATTACTTTATTTAATATTTATGAATGTAATCAGCTTAAACATTATAAAGAAAGAGAGTGTAAGATTAAAATGATTAAAAAAGATATTAAAAACCAAATTATAAAAAACTATCAACACCATGAAAAAGATACTGGTTCTACAGAAGTACAAGTTGCCATTTTAACCGAACAGATTAACAGCCTTACCCAGCATTTAATTCAGCACAAAAAAGATTCTCATTCAAAACATGGACTATTAAAAATGGTTGGTAAAAGAAGAAGTTTATTAAACTTTCTTAAAGATAATGATGTTGAAAAATACCGAAAGCTAATCAGTCAATTGAATTTAAGAAAATAAATAATATTTTTTTATCGACTTCAAAACTAATTTAAGGAGATACTAAATAATATGATCAAATTTGATACTAGGAATGTGGAAACAAAGGTTGGAGGAAAAACCATAAAAATAGAAACAGGTAAAATGGCAAAACAGGCAAATGGTTCCGTTTTGCTTACCTGTGGAGAAACAGTTGTGTTGGTTACTGCTGTCGCTTCTAAAGAATCCCGAGAAGGAATAGACTTTTTCCCTTTATTAGTGGATTATGAGGAAAAGTTCTATGCCGCTGGGAAAATACCGGGTGGCTTTTTTAAGCGAGAAGGTAAACCCAGTGAAAATGCAACTCTCACATCAAGACTTATAGATCGCCCTCTACGTCCTCTGTTTCCTGAAAATTATTATAATGATGTGCAAATAATAGCTTCTGTATTGTCTTATGACCAGGAAAACCTTCCTGATGTTATCTCAATTATTGGTGCCTCGTGTGCTCTTTATATTTCAGATATACCATTTACTAAGCCAGTAGCTGCGGTACGTATCGGATATAAGAATGGAGAATATTTAATTAATCCAACAGTAGAAGAAATAAAAGAATCTAAACTTAATATGGTTGTAGCCGGTACTAAAGATTCTGTTATTATGTTGGAAGGAGAGGCTAAAGAATTATCAGAAGAAGAAATATTAATTGCAATTGAAAAAGCACAAGTCGAAATCAAAAAAATTGTTGATATGCAAATTATGTTTGCAAATGAACTAAAAAAAGATAAATCTGTCCAAACATGGGAACCTGATCCGGTATTAACACAGGAAAAAGATAGATATATCAATTTTATTAAGGATAATTTTTTTGACAAGATTGAAAAAGCCCAGATAATTTTTGAAAAAAAGGAAAGAGAAGAACAGCTAAACGCATTATTGGATGAAGTGCTTAAAGAAATAGAGAGTGATGAAAAAGAGCCTGAACCCAATAAATCACTTATAAAAGGTGCATTCGATGTTGCATGCAAAGAATCAATGAGAAGGTTAGTTATTGAAAAGAATATTAGAGTTGATAGTCGTGCAATGGATGAAGTAAGGCCAATTGTCTGTGAAACTGGTATATTACCAAGAGTTCACGGAAGTGCACTCTTCACTAGAGGACAAACACAGTCCTTAGTGATAACAACTTTGGGTTCTGTCAGGGATGAACAATCTATCGATACATTGGAAGAAGATACTTCTCGCAAATTTTATTTACACTATAACTTTCCACCCTTTTCAGTAGGTGATGTAAAACCCAGAAGATCGCAATCCAGAAGAGAAATTGGCCATGGAGCTCTAGCTGAAAAAGCTATCAAGGCATTGATTCCTGATGAAACTGATTTTCCCTATACAATTCGTGTTGTATCAGAAATATTGGAATCTAACGGTTCTTCGTCTATGGCTACAGTTTGTGGAACGAGTATGTCTCTAATGGATGCAGGGGTTCCATTAAGAAAGCCAATTGCTGGAATTGCTCTTGGTCTTGTTAAAGAAGGGGATAACTATAAAATTCTAACTGATATTTTAGGAATAGAAGACCATTATGGGGATATGGATTTTAAAGCCGCTGGTTCAATTGATGGTATTACCGCAATACAAATGGATTTAAAAATAGATGGCGTATCAGCTGAAATTATTAAAGATATTTTGGAAAAATCCAAAAAAGGAAGATTGTTCATTTTGGAAAAGATGAACAGTGTTATAGATAAGCCAAAGGAAGAATTATCTAATTATGTTCCTAAAATGTTCATCATGAAAGTAAATCCTGATAAGATAGGCAGCGTTATTGGTCCAAGTGGAAGAAACATAAAGAAAATTATCGAAGAAAGTGGCACAGAAATTGATATTAAGGATAACGGTGAAATATTTATCACCGCTGATAATACTGATAAAATAGAAAAAGCAAAATATCTTATAGAGGGCTTAGTTAGGGAAGTTAAAGTTGGAGAGATATATGATGGTAAAGTAAAAAGAATAACAAAATATGGGGCTTTTATAGAAATATTACCTGGTGTAGAAGGTCTCTTACATATATCTAACTTATGCCATTATCATGTTGACAAAGTCGAAGATGTTATAAATGCTGATGATGAAGTTAAAGTAAAAGTAATTGGGGTTGACCAGCAGGGAAAAATCGATTTAAGCAAAAAAGAACTTACACCAAGACCCGATAAGAATGATAGAAATAACAAATCTAATTATAATAAAAAATCTTCACATAGATAAGTTCACAAAAAGGTTTTAGTGCGAATGGATAAAGAGATTAAAAAAATAAAAGTCAAAATTGAAAAGGAAAAAGATTGCAAGGATTTACCATTACCCAAAGCTGCAAGCAAATATTCTTCGGGAATAGACTTATTTTCAGCTGAAAATAAGTCTATTGAAATTAAAAAAGGTGAAATCAGGCTTATTTCAACAGGAATTAAAATTGCCTTACCGGTAGGGTTTGAAGCCCAGGTCAGACCCAGGAGTGGATTAGCTTACCGTTACGGTATTACTGTTCTTAATACTCCTGGCACAATAGATTCTGATTACCGAGGGGTTATAAAAATAATACTTATTAACCATGGGAAAGATAATTTTATTGTAAACAGGGGAGACCGTATTGCTCAATTGGTTATTCAAAAAATCTATCATCCAGTATTAATTGAAACAGAAAAATTGGATGACACTAAAAGAGGTATTGGCGGTTTTGGGCATACTGGTATTAAAACTAATTAACAAATCATTATATAAAATTATAAAAAGCAATATTATATGAATAAAATTAAGGTAAGCAATGCACTATATTATTTTAGGCTTAATTCAAGGATTAACCGAATTTCTTCCAATAAGCAGTTCCGGACATCTTGTTATAGGCCAGTATCTACTTGGTTTAGAAATTTCTGGTGTTGGATTTGAAATATTTGTGCATTTCGGAACAGTTTTAGCTGTATTATTGCTATTTAAAAAAAGAATCAAGAAAATTCTTCTATCATTTATAAACAGTATTACTAAAATCAGTAGTCGTGATAAGTTTTTCAGTAACTTCAAAAATGACCCGCAATGCAAGTTTGCCTGGTTATTAGTAATCAGCACAATACCAGGTGCACTTATTGGGTATTTTTTTAATGACCAGATAGAAGCTATTTTTGGAAGTCCAATTATTGCTGCATCAATGCTAATCATCACCGGAATATGCCTTTTTTTAACTGACAAATTCCTGGTAAGTGGAAATAAAAGAATATCAGAAATAAATATAATTGATGCTTTGTTTATAGGTATAGCTCAAGCATTTGCCATTATTCCAGGAATATCAAGATCTGGTTTCACCATAATGATGGCTTTGTCAAGGAAACTGGATCGTAAATTTGCAGCAGAATATTCTTTTATTTTGTCCATTCCTATAATTATCGGAGCTTCAATATTTAAATTATCTGAAATATTTTATCTTGAAATTAATATAATGTTGTTAATTACCTCTGGATTGACTGCTTTTTTATCGGGTTATTGGGCAATGAAATTTTTTATAAATATACTTATAAATAATAAACTGCGATTATTTAGTTATTATCTTTGGATCATAGGAATTGGATTAATAATTTTTATTTTATTAAATTAAATGGAAATAAGTTGAATATGGCAAATAAAGATGAAAAACAGTCTAACATAAAAAAAAGAATATTAGGCATAATATTAATATTAATTGCTTTTTACTACTTATCTGCTCTACTATTTTTCCCTAATTGGTTTTTCTTCTCTTCAGTAATAATAGATCTTATTAACAGAACTGTAGGAATTGGGAAATATTTACTTTTTTTTCTAATATTGATTGAAGGATTAATTCTATTATTAAATATTCAAATTATAAATTATTTTTATAAAATATTTGGTACCACTTCCTTATTTTTGATTATTTTGGTTTTTATCCACTTGGGATTAATTCATATTGAATATTCATATTTATTGGCAAAAAATGGTGCAGGAGGAGGCCTTTTTGGGTTTTATATTGCTAACTACTTGAATAATTACTTTGGATTAACCGGTGCATATCTATTTTTAATTGCAATTGGATTAATCTCTCTTTTATTTATAACAGATGTTTCTTTTATATATGCAATACACTATCTTTTCAATAAAACAGTTCGGTTATTTAGCGGTATTTTTAACAAATTGAGAGTAGAGAGAATGGATGCTGAAAATACTCAAAAACAAGATAATACTAAAACTATTATTACTTACTATAATGAAAAAGACGAGCCAAAAAGAAGATCCAAACCTATATTTAAAAAAAGCATTGCTGAAAATAAAAAAGATATAAAAACAGACTCAACCGTTCAAGCTAAAATTGATTTTTCAAATAATATCAAAATTGACAACATCATCAAAGACTCAAAATATATAATACCGCCAACTGACCTATTGAATAATGTTAAAGAAGAAAACAGAACAAAGGGACAAGAGAAGATAAAAAGCAGTATTCTATTGCTACAAAAAACATTAGATAATTTTGGTATTCAAGGTGAAGTAATAGGTGCAACCCAGGGTCCAACAGTAACAAGATATGAAATACAACCAGCCCCCGGAGTTAAAGTGTCAAAAATTACTAATCTCAGCAATGATATTGCATTGGCATTTGCTGCCGCTGCTGTTAGAATTGAAGCCCCAATTCCCGGCAAAAATGCAATTGGCATTGAAGTTCCAAATAAAGAAAAAGACACTGTTCTATTAAGAGAAATAATTGAGTCAAATGATTATAAAAACAACTCGTATATTTTGCCTATAGCTCTCGGTAAAGATATTGGTGGTAGTAACGTTATTGCTGATTTGGTTGACCTGCCACACTTGCTAATTGCAGGGTCTACTGGTTCAGGAAAAAGTGTTTGCCTTAATTCTATTATTTTAAGCTTAATTTATCGCTTCGGACCTGATATGATAAAATTTGTGATGGTTGACCCAAAAAGAGTAGAGTTAAATGTTTATAATGGAATACCTCATTTAATCCTACCTATTATAACTAATACAAAAAAGGTTGATAAAGTATTGAATTGGGCTATTTCAGAGATGGAAAACAGGTTTAAAGTGTTTGCAGAGGCAGGTGTTCGTAATTTAAAAGGATATCATGAATATATGAAGAGTATTAAATCTGATGAAAAGCAGCTACCTTATATTGTTATTATAATTGATGAACTTGCTGATTTAATGATGTCTTCTCCAGTAAAAATTGAAGAATCTTTATGTAGACTGGCGCAGATGACCAGAGCTACAGGAATCCATTTGATTATTGCTACTCAAAGACCATCTGTAGATATTATTACCGGGTCAATTAAGATTAATTTTCCTTCTAGAATAGCATTTGCTGTCTCAACACAAGTGGATTCAAGGACTATTCTGGATGTTAATGGAGCGGAAAAACTATTAGGTAATGGTGATATGCTTTTCTCCCCAATAAATGCATCTAAACCAATACGTGCTCAGGGTTCTTTTGTTTCTGAAAAGGAGATTAAAAATATTGTTTCCTTTTTGAAGAATAATACATCTGGCCCGGAGTATCAAGATAATATACTTGAAAGTAAAATAAGTAATGGAATAGAATCAGAAGAAAAAAAAGATGAGGAAGAGGATGAATTGTTTGAAGATGCCATTGATACCATTATAAATAACAACCAGGCTTCTATATCAATTTTACAAAGAAAATTAAGAATAGGATATACAAGAGCCGCCCGATTGATTGATATAATGGAAGAAAAGAAAATGATTGGGCCTTACGATGGCCGTAATCCTAGAAAAATACTATTATCTAAAGAAGAATATATTTCAATGAAAAATAATATTCATAATGAGAATGATGAATAAACATAATAATATTTAATTGAAATAAAAAAAATATCGTATTATTATAATAATTAATGTAACAAAAATTATTCAGTAAATGGCTAATATGAAAACTCAGAATCTGATAATATATTATTTTTTAATTTTCTGAGGGCTAGGAGTGTTTTAATATTATGAAAGAAATTGGAGAATATTTAAAAAATAGAAGAATAGAGCTTGGAATATCACTTGACGAAGCTGAACAATATCTAAAAATAAGAAAAAAATATATAATTGCCATTGAAAGTGGTGATGAAAGTGTTCTTCCCGGAAGAACATATTTTTTGGGTTATTTAAGGAATTACGCTAATTATTTAGAGGCAGATCAAGATTTCATTAATGAACATTTAGAAAAAAAAGAGAGTATACCTAAAAAAGTCGATATCAATGGAGAGGAGAAACTAAAAGTAAAAAAAGCAAGTAAGTACTTTTCTCCTGATAAAAGAAGATATAGAATAAAAAAAGAAAAAAAATCTATAAATTTTGTTCCAATAATTAGAATAGCCATAGTTATTTTGTTTATTGCGGGTGCTTTTTTCTTAGTTAGTAATTTTTTTAATCGAGTAAAACAGCCTCCTGTAGAAATTGAGGAAACTGAAGTTACAATAAAGGAGAATAGTACCACTGAGGAGAAAACATTAGAACAAGAATTAACAGAAATGGCTGAAAAAAATTTGCAACAGCAACAAGAAGAATTACCCCAGGAAACCCAAGGTATTTTTTTAGAACCATTACCAGAGTATAAAACTATTAACATTGCAACACAAGAACCAGTCTGGGTAAAGGTAATACAAAATGATAAATTACTCTTTGAAAGTATTATTTTTTCAAACGAAGATATTAAAATAAAAACAGAGGAAGAGTTTTCTTTATTTTCAACATCTTCTGATAGCATCAGCGTTTATTTAGAAGAAGAGGAAATACTTCCATCATATACCGACATTAATCGCATTTGGCGCTATCAAATACTTCCATCAAACGAGAATATCTAAAATGGGTCAAATTTATTATCCTAATCCTGTTAAATTAATATTCAGCATCATAGGTAATGAAGATTATATGTTTTTAGAAGCAAAGGTTAATTTAACAAAAATATTCGGAAAAATAGATATGGAAAGTGAATTTCAAAATTTTGATTTTACTGATTATTATAAAAAAGAAATGGGTGATTGCTTAAAACAGCAATTGATATCATTCGAGAAATTAATTATCCCGACTAAATTAAGCATAATAAAGCATATAAGTAATAAAATGGAGCTAACAATAGCTACAAATATTAATGAAGGTATTTTAAAAAAAAGAAAAAGAAGGATAAATCTAGACCCCGGATATTTAACATTAAGTAAATTTATTTTAGCAAGTACCAAGGATGGATCTGCAAGAATCTATTTGAATCATGGAATATATGCTGAGATAACCCTGTCTTTTATTCATAAAACATTTCAACCATTGGATTGGACATACCTTAATTATCAAACTTTTTTATTTATTAATTTTTTAAACGATGTAAGAAAAAAGTATAAAGATCAAATAAACATTATTCAAAGTAGTCAAAATACATAAATATAATAAAATAATAAAGGGGTGAATAGTTATTGATTTTAGTAAAAAAAGAGTATTTATAGCAGTCAATTTAGATAATAAAATAAGAGATTATATTAGCACTATACAGGGAGATGTAATTAATGTAGAAGATTCGCAAATTAAAATAAAAATGGTTGAAAATAGTAATTTACATATTTCTTTAAAATTTTTAGGTGATTTGAATTCATTAGAAATAGAAAAAATATTGATTGCATTGCAAAAAGTATCATTTAAAACAAATTCTTTTAACATAAGTCTTTCAAAAGGAATTGGAGTATTTCCCAATTCTAAAAAGCCTAGAGTTCTTTGGATAGGTATCGAAAAAGGAGCAGAAGAATTAAAAAGAATACATTATTTTATAGAACAAGAACTGATAAATGAGTCATTTTATATCCGTGAAAAAATATTTACACCTCACATAACATTAGGAAGAATAAAATATATAAAATATCCATCCAAATTAATAGAATTAGAAAATAACATAAAATATAAGGATATTTCTCAAAAAATTATTTCCATAGACTTTATGGAAAGCAACCTAACCAGTAAAGGACCAATCTATAATAAAATTAGCTACTTTCCTTTTTTGCAGTAAAAATATGACAATTTATAGATAATATTAAAATATGAGGAGCAACTTATAATGAAAGAAAAAACAAATATTAACCCGGAGAGGGAAAAAGCCTTAAAAATGGCTATGGAAAATATTGAGCATCGTTTTGGTAAAGGCTCTATTATGAAATTTAGTGATCGTCCCAAGGTAACAGGTGCAAGTATCATACCAACGGGTTCTTTGGCGCTAGATATTGCATTAGGTATTGGAGGAGTACCTCGTGGTAGAATTGTTGAAATATATGGTCCGGAATCTTCCGGTAAAACGACACTGGCTTTACATATGATCGCAGAAGCTCAGAAAAGTAAAGGAATTGCCGCTTTTATTGATGCAGAACATGCTATGGATCCAATATATGCAAAAAATATTGGGATTGATATTGATGAATTAATCATTTCACAACCTGATACCGGGGAGCAAGCTCTAGAAATAGCAGAATCTTTAGTAAGAAGTAATGCAGTGGATATCATAGTAATTGATTCTGTTGCAGCACTAGTTCCAAAAGCTGAGATTGAAGGCGATATGGGAGATTCTTCCATGGGCCTGCAAGCACGATTAATGTCGCAAGCACTTAGAAAACTTACTGCAATTATTAATAAATCCAGAACCACAATGATTTTTGTAAACCAGATAAGGGAAAAAATTGGAATTATCTTTGGAAACCCTGAGACAACTCCTGGCGGAAGAGCGCTAAAATTTTATTCAACTATAAGATTAGACATAAGAAGAAAGGCGTCTATAAAGAAAAATGATTCAAATATTGGTATTAATGTTAAAGTCAAGGTTGCAAAAAATAAATTAGCTCCACCTTTTCAAGAGGCAATATTTGATATTATTTTTGGAAAAGGAATTTCTAAAGAGGGGGATATTTTTAATTTAGGTGTTATGTACGAAATAATTGAAAAATCAGGAACATGGTTTTCGTATAAGGGTATGCAATTAGGACAGGGTAAAGAAAATACTAAATTGTATTTATTAGAAAATCCTAAAATATCAAATGAAATTGAGAAAAAAATATTAGAAAAAGCTAAAATTCCAGGCTTAGAAAATAACGAATCAAATAATAAAGATGAAAAAGAAAAGAAAAATAACTGAAATAAAAATAAAAGATAGTAATCATCTAAAAAGGTTAGTATACATTGATAATAATTTTTTCATTGAGACAGATGATATAATTGTTTCAGAAATGGATTTGTTTGAAGGTAAAATCGTTAGTGAAAATATATATAGCTCTATATTACAAAAAACGCTTCTCAAAAAAGCTAAAAATGATGCAATACGTTTTTTGTCATATAGAGCACGTTCTGAATGGGAAATTGTCAATAAATTAAAAAATAAAAATTATCCCCAACCTGTTATTATAAATGTAATAAACTGGCTGAAGGAAAATGATTTTATTAATGATATTAATTTTTCTCATATGTGGATAAAAAATAAATTAGAAAATAATCCTATAGGAAGGTTTAAGATAAAAAGTGAATTAAAAAACAAAGGAATTGATAATAATATTATCGAAAAAACAATTGCTAAATTTTTGCCAAACGATGATGATGAATTAAAATTAGCATACCAATTAATAAAGAAAAAAAATGATTCTCTAAAACTAAAAAATATTGAGTTGGAGCATAAAAAAATCATTAATTTGTTGAAAAGTCGTGGTTTTTCTTATAATGTAATCAGTCGCATTTATAATGAATATAATAGTGATGCTTTTTAAGGACAGATTCCATTAA
>JAQVMU010000059.1 GCA_028703475.1 Atribacterota bacterium
ATGTGCTTTTCACATTTCCTCCCCCTTGAGGGTAAGACAATCTTCTTTAAATTCCTCCCCCTTGAGGGGGGAGGACTAAGGTGGGGGTGGTGAATTTGTTTTTATTTTCTTTACGTTATACGGTATACGGAATACGTTATACGAATTTAGTAGCAGCCTGTTCAGCTTTCTTGTTTTATGCTTGTATTTTTGTATTTTTGACTGAAAACTGAAAACTATGAACTAAAAACTATCTTTCATTTATCACTCGTCACTCATTATTTATTACTACATTTAATGCCCTATTATATTTTCTATTTCTCCCCCTCACCCTAACCCTCTCCCTCCAAGGGGAGAGGGAAATATTCGGATAAATTTTTTAGTGAAGTACATCATTTGGTATATAGTTTTCAAGGATGGAATAAATATAAAAATTTTTTTCGTTTATCGTTCTTTTTTTTAGATAAAGATTATTATTATGTGTATAGGGTTCAGGGATGGAATAATGGAAGATAGGAATATTGGAAGTATTTTTCCTTCTTATTTCCTTCGATTGAGATAGAGATGTGCTTTTCACATTTCCTCCCCCTTGAGGGTAAGACAATCTTCTTTAAATTCCTCCCCCTTGAGGGGGGAGGACTAAGGTGGGGGTGGTGAATTTGTTTTTATTTTCTTTACGTTATACGGTATACGGAATACGTTATACGAATTTAGTAGCAGCCCCGAAGACTTTCTTGACCCTTACCCTCCGAGAGGAGGGGGAAATTTAGTTATACGCTATACAACATACTATTTCTATTGTAATTTCCAAAAAATTATGATATATTGATAACGAGAGTGGACAAGTCACCCTGCTGTAGACGCGAAACTGAATAAGTTTTGACCCAACACTTTTTTAAGAAGGCAATCGATCTCCGAATGTGTAGTACAAGCCTGTGGATTTCCCGAAAGGGATAACCTAAGATTAACTAATTGTTAGTCAACTGGAAGTATAAAGCATTTGGGTAGATAACCACCTGTTTGAGGATAGGTATCAAAACTTGAGGTTAGCGTCATGGCGGGGTTATTTTTTGTATAATATATAATATCACATAAGATAATTCTATTTATATATTATGTACTATTGACAACAGGCCGTATAATGTATTATGATTAACAAGTTAAATAAAAAAAACCTTAGAAAGCAGATAGCAGAAAAAAGAAAACTGCTTTCCAGGCAGGCTATTTTAGAAAAGAGCAACAAAATAGCAAATAGATTATTAAAATTTGATAAATACCAACAATCAAAAAAGATTATGCTGTATATCGCTACCAAAACAGAAGTGCAAACTCAAAATATCATAGAATCTGCCCAAAAAGAGTATAAAAACATATATATACCTATTATTTTTCCAAAAAAACACGCTTTGAAACCTTCTTTAGTTAAAGATTTTGAAAAAGAACTTGCTCTGGGTGATTTAGGTGTATACCAACCAAGAGAAGAATTCTACAGAATTGTCTCGCCTGATGAGTTAGATCTGGTTATTATCCCGGGAGTTGCTTTCAATAAAAGAGGAGATCGATTAGGTAGAGGCGGTGGCTATTATGACCGATTTTTAAAGCAATTGAGAAAACAAGTACCCATAGTAGCACTTGCTTTTGAGGTGCAGATAGTTGAAGATATTCCTTTGGAAGAAAGCGATATGCCGGTTGATTTTATTATCACTGAGCAAAGGATAATAGAGACCAGTATATTAAATAAATAGTATTAAATAATATTATAGATATAGAATAGATTAAATAGATTTTCTTAAAATTTCATTAAGAAAATACGGTAATATGAAGAGGTTGTGTGCAATCATTTAATATTTAAAAAACCATGATGAGGTTGTCACAACAATGAAGGAGGAAATGTTAATCTCATGGAAAACAAAAAAGAAGTAACTGAAGAAAAAAATGCAATGCAAGAAACATCAGACCTGCAGGACCAGGCCCAAATGGATGATCTTATGAATGATTCATTGGACGGGTTCAAAAAAATAAGGAGAGGAGAAGTAATCAAGGGTAAGGTTGTTAAGGCAGATGATGAAGGATATCTAATTGATATCAACTACAAGATGGAAGGATTTTTGCCTGCTACCGAAGAATCTAATTTCGGCCCGGATAGGAACAAGGTAAATCACACACTTGAAATTGATGATGAAATAGATGTTTATATTGTTCGGGTGGATGAAAAAAATAGCCAGATTCAACTCTCCCGTGAGAGGGCTCGACATATCCTCATGTGGGACCAGCTTATTAATGCCTACAAGAATAAGCAGAAGATTGAAGGTGAAGTAGTAGAAAAAATGTCTAATGGACTAATCGTTGATTTAGGTGTAAAGGCATTTGTGCCTTTATCCCATGTAGAGCCGCAGTTTATCGAAGAAAAGGATTTAGATAAATACGTAGGCAAAAAATTATCTTTTCATATTCTAAAGATAGACAAAAACCGCAACAATGTTGTATTATCACACAAAGCAGTCCTGGAAAAAGAAAGGGAAGCCTTGAAAGAAAAAACCCTTTCAACTCTTGAAGTTGGAAAGGTATTAACCGGAAAAGTTGTCAATGTTACTAACTTTGGCGCATTTGTAGATATTGGCGGTATTGAGGGACTCTTGCATATTTCAGAGATAACCTGGAAGGAATTAAGAGACCCATTAAAGCTTATTAAAAAAGGTGATGAAATATCAGTAAAAGTCATTGATTTTGATAAGGAAAATAAAAAAATATCCTTAAGCATTAGACAATTAACACCCAATCCATGGGATGTAGTAGATGAAAAATATAGCATTGGTGATGAAGTTGATGGAAAAATTGTCAGCATTAAAAATTTTGGAGCATTTATTGAATTAGAAGACGGACTAAATGGGTTATTACATATTTCTGATATGTCATGGGCATATACCAGAGAGCCTCAGGATATTCTTTCAGAAAATGAAACAATAAAGGTCAGAATTCTGAATATTGACAAAGATAATAAAAAAATATCATTAGGTTTAAAACAACTCATGGACGATCCCTGGAAAACCATCGATGAAAAATATTCAGTCGGAAGTACTGTGGAAGGGAAAATTACACAGCTAAACTCATATGGTGCAAATATAGAGGTAGAGCCGGGTGTAACAGGTATATTACATCTCTCTGAAATCGATTGGAAATATATTGAAAAGCCTTCTGTTATTCTAAAGAAATATGCTGTTATGCCTCTGAAGGTAATCAAGATTGATAAAAAAGACCGGATTCTATTTTTAAGCAGAAAGCAGACATTACCTAATCCATGGGAAGAGATCGACAGTAAATATAAAGTAAACGAGATTGTAACAGCTAAAGTTTTGAGGTTAAAGAACTTTGGTGTCTTTGTGGCACTCGATGACAATATAGAGGGATTTTTACCTTTTTCAGAGATAACCTGGGATGAAATAAAACACCCAAGTCAGGTATTAAAAAGGGATGATGAATTAGAGTTAAAGATTATAGAAATTGACAAAGATAAAGCACAAATCACACTCAGTCGCAAAGCCCTTATTTCAAATCCCTGGGATGAAATCAGGAAAAAATTTAAAGTTGGCAGCATAATCGAAGGAAAAGTAGTAAATATTACTGATTTTGGAGCATTTGTAAATTTAGCCGATAACATTGATGGCCTTGTTCCTCTATCTGAGATATCTAACCGCAGAATTGAAAGTGCCGAAAGCGTTCTTTCAGTAGGTGATAAAGTCCAGACTGTTGTGACAAGAATTGATGATAGAAGGAAGAAGATAAGTCTTAGCATGAGAAGAGCTGAAAAAGAAGAGCAAAAACAAATAGTAAAAGATTACAATAAACAGCAGGACGGTGATAGAATATCATTTGGTGATGTTTTTGGCGATTTATTGAATTTTAAGAAATAATAATTTAAGGGAGTATATTCTTTTATGGCAGGGGAAGTAAAGCAGGGAAAATATTTGGCAAATTTAAGACTTGGAGAGATTCTTATTAACCAGGGGTTAATTAACTCTGAACAGCTAAAAAGGGCACTTGAAGCCCAGAAAACTGATGGTAAAAAGAAGCTCGGGGAGATTCTTGTCAGCCAGGGTATTCTAACCCAAAAGCAGCTTTTACAGGCATTACAACATGTTTATGAAGCTGAATATATTGAATTGGATGAAGTAATTCTGGACCCGGAGATTGTTACGATTATCCCTAAAAGAATTGCAGTTCGCTATAAGATTGTACCACTCAGCAAAGAAAACGGTACACTGACTATTGCTATGGCTAACCCTCTGGATGTCAATACCATTGATTACATAAAAGAATATACCAAATTAGATGTAGTCCCCAAACTGGCCAGTGAAGAAGATATTAGTAATGCTTTAAGTTCTTACTATGAAGCAGGTGGCAAAATTGATGATATTTTAGAAAAAGTTGATGTTTCAACTGTCAGCGATTTTGGAGATGAAGTTAACCTTTCTCAGTTGGAAGCAATCAGTCAGGAAGCACCTGTTATTCAGCTTGTAAATATGATTATAGTCCAGGCCATCAAAGAAAGAGCCAGTGATATACATCTGGAGCCGAACAAAAGAGGATTATTGGTAAGATACCGGATTGACGGTATATTGCATGATATACGGATGTTGCCGGCTCGAATTAAGCCGGCTATCATCTCCAGGGTAAAAATATTATCAAGAATGGATATTGCCGAACGCCGCTTACCACAGGATGGCCGTTTCCAGTTGAAATTTGGAGCCAGAGAAGTAGATTTAAGAATTTCTTCTATTCCAACCGTATATGAAGAAAAAATAGTAATGCGTCTCCTGGATAAGAGTCAGGGTTTAATATCCCTTGAAAACACCGGATTTACAAAAACGCAGTTACAGGAATTTCGCAGTATGATTAGTTCTTCCTATGGTATTATCCTTATTACAGGTCCTACCGGCAGCGGTAAGAGCACCACATTATATGGGGCTCTTAATGAAATTGATTCTGTTGAAAAGAATGTTATTACAGTTGAAGACCCTGTTGAATATAAACTGGAAAGAGTTAATCAAATTAATGTTTTGCCAAAGATAAATTTAACTTTTGCTAATGCCCTCCGTTCTATTTTGCGGCAAGACCCTGATATTATTATGATAGGTGAAATGAGGGATTCTGAAACTGCACACATTGCTGTTCAATCTGCTTTAACAGGACATTTAGTTTTTAGTACATTACATACTAATGATGCGGTTAGCTCACTTACCAGAATGATTGATATGGGAATTGCTCCATTTTTAATCTCTTCTTCTGTTGTTGGCGTGATGGCTCAGAGGCTGGTACGTAAAATATGCCCGAAATGTATTGAGGAATATTTTCCCGAAAAGGGTGTTTTAGACAATCTCAAAATTAATTTTGAGATACCCAACCAGGATAATCTTAAATTCTACCGTGGCAAAGGCTGTGATTACTGTAAAAATACAGGGTACCGGGGAAGAACAGCACTATTTGAAGTGGTACGGATAAATGATGAGATCCGCTCGATGATAATGAAAAATACCTCCAGCAATGTTATAAAAGACATTGCTATTAAAAATGGCATGAGAACCCTTCTGGACAGTGGTATACAAAAAGTATTGAGTGGAGAAACCACCATTGACGAAGTACTTAGAGTAGCTGTATAATAATTTTTATTATAAAAATTTCAGAACATTTTTATCACCGGTTTAAAATTTAGTATCATAATTTTCTACATATTTATTTTAAACCCCTAATAGTGATGATAGAAGGAGTTAAGTATGAGCGAATTGAGCAGTCAACAGATTAGAGAATCTTTTTTAAATTTTTTCCAATCCAAAAATCATAAAATATTACCCAGCGCATCTCTAATACCGGAGGATCCAAGCATTTTATTTACTATTGCAGGGATGGTGCCATTTAAACCAATATTTTTGGGTCAGCAAACATCTGTTTTAAAAAGAGCCACTACTTCTCAAAAATGTCTTAGAACCAATGATATTGACAATGTTGGAAAAACTGCTCGCCATCACACCTTCTTTGAAATGTTAGGAAATTTTTCTTTTGGTGATTATTTTAAAAAAGAAGCAATTCAATGGGGATGGGAATATTTTACTAAAATAATAGGATTTCCCGAAGAAAAACTCTATGTGTCAGTCTTCAGGGATGATGATGAATCCTTTAATCTTTGGCACGATATGGTTGGCTTGCCGGAAAGTCGTATTGTTCGCCTGGGAGAAGAAGATAATTTCTGGAAGGTTGGGCCTGTAGGTCCATGTGGGCCATGTTCAGAGATTTATATTGATATGGGACCGGAAAGAGCATCAAAGGGAGGTGGCGGTGTCGGAATAGATGACCGATACCTTGAATTGTGGAATCTGGTCTTTATGCAATTTAACCGAAATGAAGACGGTTCGTTAGAGCCTTTACCAAAACAGAATATTGATACAGGGCTTGGATTAGAGAGAATCACTTCAGTATTGCAAAAAGCCCCTTCAGATTTCGAAACAGATTTATTTTTACCAATAATCCATCAAACTGCCCAAAAAGCAGATATAATCTATCATAAAAATCCCAAAGACGATGTTGCTCTAAAAGTAATTGCAGACCATGTCCGTGCACTTGTTTTTATGATTACAGATGGTATTTTACCTTCCAATGAAGGCAGAGGTTATGTACTGAGAATGCTTTTAAGAAGGGCATACCGATATGGGAAGGTCATTGGTTTGAATGAACCTTTCTTATATGATATTGCACCTCAGGTCATTAAATTAATGCAAAGCGCCTACCCGGAATTAAAAGAAAAAGAAAAGAATATATATGAGATTATAATTACTGAAGAAAAGAGATTCCAGGAAACTCTTAATTTAGGACTTAATATTCTTGAAACATATATTAAAAAGCTTAAACGTGGAAACCAGAAGGTTTTAAGCGGTAAAGATGCATTTACTCTCTATGATACATACGGATTCCCACTGGAAATTACCAAAGATATTTTATCTGAAAATGATTTATCCGTTAATGTGGAAGATTATGAAAAATATATGGTAGAACAAAAAGAACGTTCACGCCAGTCATGGGGTTCCGGAAAAACTGACACTAAAGATAATCAGTTACAGGAAAAGATATACCGGAATATATTGTCTGAAAACGGAGAGACTGTCTTTCACGGATATCACCAGATATCTTTACAAACCGATATTATTGAAATTCTTCAGGATAACAAACCTGTTAATAGCCTTATTTCAGGTCAGCAGGGACAGGTAATACTAAAAGAAACTCCTTTTTATGCGGAAAAAGGCGGACAAAAAGGTGATTGCGGGACGATTTCAGCTATTAACGATGATGATGCACTGGCTCAAGTGATTGATACACAATCTCCTTTAGATGGACTGATTGTCCATTATGTAAAGGTGGAAAAGGGAGTTCTGCAAAAAAAACAGAAGGTAAAAGCCCAAATAAATGATGTGGAGAGGATTGCAATCGCAGCAAACCATACTGCTACACACTTGCTGCATCATGCCTTGAGATTAGTATTGGGAGAACATGTTAAGCAGGCTGGCTCTTCAGTAACTGCCGAGCATTTGCGTTTTGACTATACACACTATAAATCAATTACTAAAGATGAATTAGAGCAGGTTGAGAAAATGGTAAATAAGAAAATTGAAGAAAACCATTCGGTGAAATCTGAGATTACCGGGCTGGAAGCTGCCCGGAAAAAAGGAGCCATAGCTCTGTTTGGAGAGAAATATGGTGATGAAGTCAGAATGATAGATATTGGTGGCTTTAGCCGTGAACTTTGTGGAGGAACTCATCTGGATGAAACATCAAAAATTGGCATATTTAAAATTACATCAGAACAGGGAATAGGAAGCGGTCTTCGTAGAATTGAGGCTGTAACCAGAGATAAAGCATGGGAGTTTATACAAATGAAAGAAACCCAGCTACAGGAATTACAGTCAATATTAGATGTGCCCCAGGATAGAATTATTAAAAAAATTAATCAGTTGATTTCTGAAAATGAAAACTTAAAACGGGAATACCGATTACTCTGGAAAGAAATGCTTCCACATTATATTGACAGACTAATTAAAAATAAAAAAATTATCAATCATGTCAACGTAGTATCTGCAATAATCGATAGTAAGGACAAGAAAAGCCTGAGAGAAACCGGGGATTTAATTAAAGAGAAGATTGAAAGTGGTATTATAATTCTGGCAACAGAACTGGATGAAGGAAAGTTAAATATTATAGTAATGGTTACTGATGACCTAATTAGCAAAGGTTTTGATGCCGGAAAAATTATCAGACCATTGGCATCTGCTATTGATGGTAAAGGCGGAGGAAAAAAGCATTTTGCACAGGCAGGTGGTTCTGATATGGAAAAATTAAAAAGTATCTTTCAAAATATTGAAGATATGCTGCAAATATAACCTCAAATAATATATGCCTCTTGTAATATCTTACAATAAATTAATATTGTATTATTACTGTTGTAATATTATTATTAATTTATATGCCCTGGTTAATGATAGTATAATATTATTATATTAAGAATTGAAGGAGAGCTATTTTTGAAGATATTAGGAATAGATATGGGAGAGAGAAGAATCGGTTTAGCTTTAAGCGACCCCCTGGGTTATACGGCACAGGGATTAAATACAGTTCAAATAAAAAACCCGGAAGATGTTTGCGACAAACTTATGGATGTAATCAAAGAGAAAAAAGTTGAACTGTTAGTTTTTGGATTACCGAAAAACATGAATGGCACACTGGGTCCACAAGCAAAAAAAGTACAGGAATATGCAGATAAGCTAAAGCAATTAAGCGGATTGCCGGTTGATTTCGAAGATGAGAGATTAAGTACAGTCAGTGCAGAACAGGTACTATTGATGGCTGATCAAAGCAGGGCAAAGCGGAAAAAAGCAATTGACAGAATGGCTGCTGTAATTATATTACAGTCATATCTGGATCGTAATAGAAATCAATTAAAAGGTTTATTATGATTAAGTTCTTAAAGTTTTTAATTTTTCTTATAGCGGTGTTATTTTTACTGGCTTTATTTGTGGCAGTTTGGATATTAGTGCCCTTAAACACAACTGAAATAACCGAAAAAACACTAATCATTCCCTATGAATATAATAGTGCCCGCATCAGACATTTATTGGAAGAGGAGAAGATTATCAGGCCTGGTAATATAATCTTTCAGTTGATGACAAGGACTATGAAAATTGATGATCGCTTACAGTCAGGGGAATATAATTTCAGTTCAGCAGAAAACCTGCTTCAAATCATTGATAAACTTGAAAAAGGCAAAGTAGTTCTGCACAGGATTACTATACCGGAAGGGTATCAATCTAAACAGATTGCCGGATTGCTTTCTGATAATGAAATTGCTGATTATGAGCAATTAATGGAATTAATACTGGAGGATAATGAATTTCGTGAAGGATTTTTATTCCCTGATACATATACATTTCCCAAAAATTATGGTGCTTATAATGTTTTAAAAACCATGAGTGATAATTTTAAAAATGTGATAAACAATCATATTGATGTTGAGATGGAATTTCCATTTGGGTTAGATTTTCATAAGGTAATTATCCTTGCTTCAATCATTGAAAAAGAAGCACAGGGGAAAGAAGACAAACCTAAAATTGCCTCAGTATTCTATAACCGGCTTAAAGATAGAATGATGCTGCAATCATGTGCTACAGTGCAGTATCTCTTAGAAAAACCCCGGGAAATACTTACACACGAGGATTTACAGATAGATTCTCCTTTTAATACTTATTTATACTATGGGTTACCCCCTGCACCAATCTGTAATCCGGGATTGGATTCAATACTGGCTGCTGTCTATCCTGCACAAGAGGATTTTCTTTACTTTGTTTTAGGAGCAGACGGAGAGCATGTATTTACCAGAACATATCAGGAACACCTGGATAATAAGCCGTAAAAGAGTATAACGTGAAAAAACAAGCAAGAGATACAGGATAAAATTAGTAGTTGGTCGTTGGTCGTTAGTATTTAGTAGATAGTGAATTACTATTAATTCAGTAAT
>JAQVMU010000060.1 GCA_028703475.1 Atribacterota bacterium
GTATCAAAGAATGAGCTGAGAATTGTTTCTGACAATGTAAGTTGATTTAATAATAATTGGGATAGGTTCCAAGAGCGGAATTGTCCCCATTATTAGTTTTTTACAGTTTTTTGTTTTTAGTTTTAAAATCAATAATTGCTAGAATAATTGAATAAAATTAGTCACGTCTTTTATCTGAATTTTCTCCTGACAGTCTAAAACTTATTCTTTTATCATTTATAGGTTTTTTATGATAAAATATTTGATGAGTGCATTTGAGAGTTCTTAGTATCTTTTAAATTTTATTATATTGGAGACTGGAAGAATGAAATTTATTGTAACAATGGAAAGAGATGAAGATGGAATGATTGTGATTGAGTGTCCATCCATCCCAGGTTGTGTAAGTCAAGGGAAAACTGAAGATGAAGCAATGGAAAATATTAAGGATGCCATCAAACAATGTCTGGAGGTTCGTTCTGAAAGAGGTATGCCGCTAACTGTAAGTATGCGCGAGATTGAGGTATCCGTGTAATGCAAAAAATCCCTCTTTTGAGTGGGCAGGAGGTCGTTAAAGCTTTTATACGTCTTGGGTGGGAAGTGGCCAGACGTCGAGGAAGTCATATCATTCTTGTAAAAGAAGGACATATTGCTACATTGTCTGTTCCAAATCATCGCGAAGTTGCAAGAGGAACATTGCGATCACTAATTGCTAGATCCGGTTTAACAATTAATGAATTTGTTAACAAAATAAGATAATTGAACTTCTTGGGGAATGGTTTCCTGTTTGACGTAAGGATTAAATAAAGAACGTTCTTAACAATGTAATATAACTTGAAAAAATAATGGGGATAGATTTCAAAGAAGGGATCTATCCCCATTATTTGTTTTTCATCTATTATTATTTTATGTCTAAAACATTTCATCTTTGAGCCTTTTTCTAAAAACCTTCTTGTTATAAAGCAAGTAATGTACTTGCATTTACATACATTGTATGATAGTCTTTATATAAAGCAAGCTTAAATACAACATTAAAGAAGGTGTATTGTATGGATAGGAATAAAAAGGTAAATATAACTTTCAGGATGGAACAAGAACTGAGAGAAGTTATTGAGTGTATTGCCAAAGAAGAGAGGCGCAGTTTTAGCAATCAGCTCAATGTTGCATTGGAGGAATGGCTCAACATTAAAAATGAGATTCATCCCCAATTCCTGGAAGATATTCGGGATTCATTGGAATCCGGCCAACCTGAACCAGTCTGGAAAGGATAATCTCTTTTATTGGGTTCTCCATACAAACAAAGCGCCTACCCTAAATATAATCGCATTAAAAAGAAATTTCCTTTCCTTTTCAGGAAAAAGTTAAATGACATAGAAGATAAGATAGCTGCCAATCCTTTAATTGGAGAAGAAAAGAAAGTTGATATAAAAGGAATTCGTGTCCATAAGTTTAAATTGCTTGATCAGCAAATCTTGTTAGCTTATCAAGTTAATGAAGATAAGAAAGAAATTATTTTTGTAGCTGTTGGAGGACATGAAATTTTTTATAGAGATTTAAAAAGATATATGAAATAGTTACAGGTAAGGATTGTTGCAGAGAACAGTTCTTGGTTTTTAGTTTTAAAATTAACAATTGAAAGCATGAGTGCATGAGATTGCCTAATTATTCAATAGAAGGGCGGTCCATCTATCGATCGAGCTCATCTTTTTATTGATGGCTCCTGTCGTTTGGTTGACCTTTCCTACTGCAAACTCTTCTGAGTATCATGATAGCATAATTTAATAATTTAATAGATATTTGTATAGTACAAGTCGTTGGCCGTTAGTATTTAGTATAAGAAAATCAAAATCAGTAATAAGTAATCAATAATTATTGATGAGCTAAATCTGTATATCCTATAACGTTGAAATGCAAAAATATAATACTGTAAGCATACCTGGATGAGATTTTCAGGCCAATTAAAATTGGTTCGCAAGGACAAAATAGGGGAAATCTGGGCAATGACAGGAAAATAAAGATATTGGCAATGGCAGAAAGATTTCTTTTATATTTTGTCATTTCAAACATTTCATCTTTGAGTCTTTCTCTAAAAACTAAAAACTATAAACAAAAAAACTATCCAACTTCAAAGTATTGCCCGCATATTTGGATGATATTGCTTCAGTCGCAATCGCGGAATTCACAATGACAAAATAGTCGTGGTACTGTACAAATATGTAACATTGAGTAAACATTATAAATGTTGAGGGGTTAAGTTTAAGTAAATAGCAGTTAATCTTTGGTATTTAGGATTTAGTTCAATATATTTGTAATCTATATCCTGAATCAAAACTGTTACCTATGTCCTGGTTAAATGCTCTTCTTTTGTTTTCTCCCCCTTATCTTAACCCTCCCCCTCCGAGGGTAGAGGAGAATTTTTCAGAAAAATTATTTTATCCTGTATTTTTAATTAGCATTTACGTTATAAGGAATTCAATATACTTTCTACTATTATATAGTATAATAGTAGAAATCATTAATAGGAGTGATTAGATGATATATGATTTTGATTTGATATGTATAGGGCTTGGTCCTGCCGGAATGGCAGTTTCTGCTATGGGCGCAGAAATGGGTTTAAAAGTATGTGGCATTGAAAAGAACAAGATTGGCGGAGAATGCATGAATGTAGGATGTATCCCCAGTAAATCCTTATTAAGAATAGCCAAGTATCGGCATTCATTTATTAAATTACAGGAAATGGGTCTGGAGGAAGGCTCAATAGCTGGCGTAAAAAGCCCTTTTGAGAAGATTAATGAGTACCTGGAATATATTGCCGAAGAAAAGAATATGAAGATGTTTGATAAGGTAACCCTTATTTTGGATGAAGGAGAGGCGAGCTTTGTAGATTCAAATACTGTTCAGGTAGGAAATAGAACTATTACTGCCCAAAGAATTTTTATTGCCACAGGTGCAGAACCAATGATTCCTCCTATTAAGGGCATATCAGATGTTGATATCCTGACAAATCAGAATATATTCAATTTACCTGATTTTCCGGAAAGCATGACTATTATCGGTGGCGGGGCTATCGGTTGTGAGATGGCACAGGCTTTTAACAGATTAGGGACCAAATGCACCATTGTCCAGATGGATGATTTTTTAATTCCCGGCGGAGAAAAGGCTACTGGAGATTACCTGGAAGAAATTTTTAAAAGAGAAGGTATTGAGGTCTATAATTCCAGAAAGATAACCGAGGTAAAGATGGAATTTGGCAGCATAACCCTTCTAACAGAAGACGGGCTTAAAATTACTTCAGAAAAATTACTGGTGGCAGCAGGCAAGAGATTTGACTTTGATTCTCTTAAATTAGAAAATACCGGGGTAAAATATGGAAAACTCGGGATCGAAGTAGATGATAAATATAGAACATCAATTAATAATATATATGCTGTGGGTGATTGTAATGGCATAAATTTATTGACTCATGCTGCAATGCACCAGGGTATGTTTGCCATTATGAATGCCGTAAGTCCCTGGAGATCATTTAAATATAAAAAATATGTAATTCCCTGGACTGTTTTTACTGATCCACAGGTTTCAATGGTGGGTATGCAGGAAGAGGAGTTGAAAGAAAAAGGTATTAAATACCAGGTTTATACAGCTAGATATGAGAATTATGGTGCTGCTATTGCCGAGAATGTCAGTGAAGGATATATAAAAGTATTTGCCAATGGATGGGGAAGAGTTTTTGGTGCGATTATAGTTGGCGACGGCTCAGGGGAAATGATAAATGAATGGGCTTTGATTATTCAGAAAAAAATTAAATTATACAGTATATTATTTCTTGCGCATTCTTTTCCCACAATGGGTTTTTTAACAAAACGAATAGCAGAACAATGGATGATGGCAAAGATGAAAAGCAATTTTATAAAAAAAATCTCACGTTTCTGTTACCGTCGGCTGTAATCAATCAGTAATAATAATGGTATTGTAATATCTTAGCATTTGGAAATAAATAAAAGGAGGAAAAAAAATGAGTCAGGCTTACGGGAAGGAATTTGCCAGAGTATATAATAAAATGTGGGGAAGTTTCTCTATTAAGGCTTCATCTTATATTATGAAATTTTACGAGCATAAGGATATTAATAAATCCAACAGAAATCTCCTGGATATCTGCTGCGGTACCGGCCAATTAGCCTTAGAGTTTTTAAAGAATGGTTATCAGGTAACAGGACTTGATCTCTCTCCTCATATGATTTCTTATGCTAGAGAAAATACCAGAGAATACGAAACCAAAGGCGCAGTCAATTTTATAGAAGCAGATGCATCCAATTTTGAGCTTAAAAAAGAATATGGCTTAGCAGTATCCATCTATGATTCGATAAACCATCTTAATGATATAAAAGATTTAGGAAGTTGTTTTAAATCTGTATACCAGTGTGTTGTAAAAAATGGTTACTTTATTTTTGACTTAAGTACCAGCAAAGGTTTGAACAAATGGAATGGAATGCATATTGAAGATAAAGAAAATATCTTTTTTATGATAAAAGGGATTTTTGATACAGACAGAAATAATGCGGTTACCAGGGTATCTGGATTTATTAAAGAAGAAGATGATTTATATAGTCGGTTCGAAGAAATAGTCTATAATTATGTTTATCAATTAGATGAAGTTAAAAAAATATTGGAGGAGACTGGATGGAACCACGTTCATTTCTCTATTATTAAAGATTTAGACAAGAATATTGAAGAACCTGAAACAGAAGATAGAATTTTTGTTGTAGCTCAAAAATAATACACAAGAACCTTGACAGGCATAAAAAATAATGATAATTTATGCATAGAGGTGATGTATTATGAGAACAACAGTAGACATAGATAAAGAAATTTTAGAAGAAGCATTAAAGATATCAAAAATTCGTACAAAAAAAGAATTGATAAATTTATCTTTAAAAGAATATATCAGAAAAATCAGACTGAAGAATCTAAAGAAACGTTTAGGAAAATATGATTTAACAATTGACTTAAAGGATCTTGAAAAGGGCAGAGAAGATGAATAAACAAGATAGACTGATCCTTGTTGATTCTTCTCTCTGGATTGTTGCTTTAAAAACTAACTGTCCGGAAACTATACAAGAATTAGTTGGAGATTTGCTGGAGAAAGATATTGTTGCAACTTGCGGGTTAATTGTAGTTGAAATATTACAGGGGTGTAAAAATAAAAAAGAATATAATGAGTTATCTGAAGAATTGAATTCCCTTCATTATTTGGAGACTAATAAAGAAGTTTGGAATACAGGTGCAAAATTAGCTTATAGCCTAAGAAGAAAAGGAATTACTATACCCTCTGTTGATCTTTGTATTGCTTCTTTGGCAATATATTATGATATGACCCTCTATCACTCTGATCATCATTTTGAAATGATTGCTGATAATAGCTCTATAAATAGTAAGCAAATTACTGTTGGGATATAGTTTTAAAAAATGGCAAATTATTTTTATCGTATCTATGCTTAATATTTATTATTGTATTTTCTAAAAACTGAAAAATGATGATTAAAAACAAAATTTTTCAGCTGTTATGCCCCATTACTTGCTTGAAAAACTTCTAATCCATTCCGGCTCATCAGGCGCGTTGCTGCCTTTTAATATTTCTCTCCAGGCCTCATCAGTTAACCGTTCACTCATAGGCTGCTTGAATTCATAGTAACTGAAAACCGGTCCCACCCCTAACACAATATGCCCCTGGGGCAATTTATAGGCAATAACAGCTGTCTTAATAAAGCCGGTGCCTTCTTCCAGTACTTTTTTGGTATTTCCATCAGTATGCACATCAGCAACCATCACAGATTTTAAAGCATCAGGGCCAATATCTCCTCCTGCAATTGTACCAATTAAACCGGCAGAGATACCACCGAAATTTTCTATGAAGTCATAATCTGACTCTTCCAGTGATTTATTTTCTAATTCTTTTATGGATATATCCAGCAATCTTTGTAATACTTCGGCAAATCTTCCCAAGCCTGATTCTATTCTTAAATCTTCCAGTTGTTGTTGGGGAATCAATTTTCTAAAACCTGTTAAAGTCATATTGGTTAAATTCAACAACCTGTTATAAAATTCAGGAACTGGTTCTACATACCCTACCACCGGAGGCCGGAACATACCACCTCTTTCAGCCATGGTATAGCTTTGTTTTACATATAAAATTGTATCATGCCGCAATTGAGCCCATGAGGCCAGGGTGGTATTTAATTCTTTATCCTGCCAGGCTTGTGTTTGCATAAAGGTAGGATATCCCTGGTTAAACTCCCCATGTAACGATTTTAAGACATAAAGCCAATTCAGATAAAGATTTTTTAACCAGTCTTCCTGCCTGAAAGAATCAATATTATCTTTTAATTCGAAGAATTTTTTTTCATAATCACTATATTGGGTATCTCCGGAAGATTGCAGAATATCCCAGGCTCTCTGTGAACCCAGCAGTGCCATCAGGTCTAAGCCTCGAGGAACCCCCCGGACTTCTCTGGTGGCAGGAGGAGGGCAGGCTGCAACATCTGTTTTTACCCAGGTAAATGGTCGGTTACCCCTATATTCTTCATAATCGTCATTCCAGCTAAAAGTAAAGGGTTTTTCCTCAGTAGGCAATGGCAAACCTGGCCCATTATATTCACCACTATAAGGTGAGACTATTTCAGAGAATAACCAGGAATCCAGGGTAAACCGTTGACCCATCATTCTAAAACCTTTTGTTTGTTTAAGAAGTTCCCTGGCTTGAATTTTTAAGTCTTGAATTTCTTTTTCAGTAAGAGGAGGGCAGGGCATCAACAATTCACAGGCACCTAATCCACTGTAAATTTTAGGGTTATAGGGATAATTACCAATCATTTCTTTCAGTTGGTCATATTTTTCAATTAATCTATCTGAATTTATTTTGCCATTTTCTTTAGAGAATAATCTTTGCAGCACTTCACCGTATTCATATGGTCCTAAGTCATCAGAAAATCCTACCATAAAAGAGGTAATATTATAAACGCGATCCCATCGTTCCCGGATATCAGGGCTACTGATAAATTTTTCTGCCAGTAAAAACGCCTGCAAGGTCTGTATCTTAGCATCATAATCGGAAATTATTCCTTCCACACCACCACTGCACATTGATTCTCCGGGTGACAAAGAAGGCGAGCCTTCAATCAAGGCTGTCATTCTGCCAAACCACATTAAAGCCTTAAAATAATTCTTTAGTTTTTCTGACCTGGTATAATGACCCCTGGGCACATATTGGGAATAATCTTCCTTATATATATAAATAGGGGAATATTCCCAGCCCTTATGTTCCTCGATGAGCTTAATTTCTGCATGCACTAAATCCTTTACAAATTCCGGAATTTCAAAATTGTATTGCTCGAATTCTGCCTGGCTGAAGTATTGATAACTGGTCTGTTCACCATAAATATCTTTGACCCCGGCTATCATCATTTCACAGATTTCTGAGTCCATCTCTTCAGTACAGTATTCATCTCTCAGGATTTCATCACTGACAACCTGGTTTTTTTCTGGTTTTAAGAGTTCCATTGCTACAGAAAGATAGGCAATATTTCTCCTGGCTGCCTCTTTTAAATCACCTTCAGTTTCCTGGTAAACCTGCAACGATGCCTCAAATAATTCTTTACTGATTCCCCGGATATTCTTATAAAACAGATCCCGTTCCAAACGCATCAAGGTAGTATCAAAAAAGATATGATAGTAATGCAATAGAGAATCTGAAGTAATAAAAATAGGAACATCAATATTTTTCAAAACCTGGTAATATGCAACAAAATCATCTTTGGGATTGGATATTTCCCGGGTGAAATCCAGGAAGACCTCCTGTTCAGCTATATCAAGGGGAGTTGGGATTACTGCAAAGGAATTCTTTTCCAGCAATTGTAATGTTTCTGCGTTTAATGGCATCTTTGTAAAAAATTCCTGATAATTTTCAATATCAGCAGTGTTTAAGGGTAGAGAAAATCCAGGTATATCGGCATTTACTGCAAGTGGTTTCATAATAAAATCTTTCGGATTGATTAGTTGTTTATTAAGTTGGTTTGTATTTGCCAGAGACTGGAAAACTGTAAAAAACAATATTATTATAATTCCTATAGAAATGGATAATATATATATACCTTTATGATTAAATTTATTTTCTTTTGATTTTTTCATTTCTAAACCCCCTGATTTTTTATTTTATCAGTTTCAATTCTATTATACCTTTTTTAATAGCTTCCCATAACCTTTTATCAGATTTCTCTGCCAGATTTTTAAGAAATAATTCAGCTTCTATTTGAGTCATCAATATTGGCTTGCCTTCCTGGTTTTTTATTGGAAAGAGTCGAAAGGCGAGTTTATCAGTTGAAATATTTAAACCTACTGCCAATCCTTCTTTGGTTTCCGGCAAAAACTGCTGGTCAAAGATAAAATTTCCCAACGAATAAAATACCGGCTTACCATGAATTAATTCGATTTCCTGGACTACATGGGGGTGATGCCCAACAATTACATCAGCACCGGCAGTGATTATCCTGCAGGCTAAATCCCTTTGAGTATTAGAGCTGGTAAATTCATATTCATTACCCCAATGCATGCTGACAATGATAATCTTCCCGGGATTTGCCTGTCTTGCTTTTTGAACTTCTTTGGTAATTTCCTCGTGATAATCAACATAAGGCAATATCCGGTTAAAGGCCAAAAAGACAGACTGTTCACTATAGAAAAGACTATTATTTTTACCCGGGAAAACAGAAAAGGGAGAGCCAACAAAATTAATCCGGTATTCTTGCAGCCGGCTTTTTGTTTCTTCCAAGCCTTCTTTACCAAGATCAGCAACATGATTATTGGCTAAAGAGAGCAGGTTAATCCGGCTCCATTTCACGCCTTCCAGCACATTTGGATGAAAATAAAACTTCAATACATCACCTGAAAACTTTGGTGGATTTTCCACCACAGGTCCTTCAAGGTTGGCAAAAACAATATCGACACCTCTCAAAAGCTGCACTATTTCCTGGAAGGGATAATAAATACTGTTTTCTTTCACTAATTTTTCTATTCCCCGGTCAAACATCATGTCTCCACAAAACAGGATAGTTTCTGTTTTGATATTATTACCGGTTTCCCCTTTTTGGAAAACCACACTAAAATAGGAGGTTGTAGAGTCAAAATCATGCTGTATAAAATCAACAGAATTTTTCCGGGCAATGGCAGTGGGGTACTCACAGCCCCTTAATCCGGCAAAAAGCCTCACTAAATACAGGGCTTGCCAGCTGTCTACCTCTATATTTTCAAATTCCTCCTCCTCAAAATTTAATAACACTCTAATACTTTTTAAGTCATGAAATTTCGCAGCTTCTGCCGGCAGATAATGAGAAAAATCCACACTGGCAACAAGTAAAGTGTTAGCAGGAGAAAACATTTCAATTGTTGATGCCAGCTGATTTAGTTGTTCCCGTGAGACATTTTCCGGTATAAGAACAGGAATTATTTTTGTTTCCGGTAGATATTTTTTAATAAATGGCAGTAGATTGGTAATACCGAACTCAGCAATAACAGCATTTCTGTCTGATAATATATTATTAGTAATAGCCAGTCTTTTTAATAACTCAGTATTTACAGATACACCTTCCAGTTCAATAAATCCTTTTTCCCAATCTACACTGATAAAGGAATTATCTGCCTTAAGAGCTGAGCAATTGAAATGATCCGGGCTGAAAAGAATAATTGTTTCAGGATGCTGCTGTTTTGAAACAAATTCAAAAAAATCCTCAATAATTTCTTTTGCCAGAAGGTGATGCGGAACCACCCCACCTGTAATAGAATTCATATCACTGCTTTCCCCAACAACAGTGATGCTGAATAGGGCAATAATAAACATTAAAAATAAAAATTGTCTTATTTTTCTCATAGGCATTTAGGTATTGTGATTAAAACCTTAATCAAAGATTTAAC
>JAQVMU010000061.1:0-6008 GCA_028703475.1 Atribacterota bacterium
GGATAGAGAATGGTTAAGGAGAAAACTGAAACGGAGGCTGTAACTGATTAACAGACAGAATAGTTTACCCGGAATATTCATAAAAGGCTTGACAACCGGATTGATTTTACAAATTGCTGTAGGACCAATTACTTTCTTTATAATTAATATAGTCATTCAAAGAACATTATTAGATGGATTTTTTGCTATTTTAGGGGCTGCCTTGGCTGATTATTGTTATATTACATTATCAATAATTGGAATTGCAAAATTATTAGAAAATGTGCGTATTAAAAAAACATTAGGTTTTATAAGTTCTCTTGTTCTTATTTTGTTTGGGTTTTATATTATAATAGGTGCATTAAAAACTATTCAGGTTAATGTTGGCATTACTAATAATTTACAAGATTTAACCCAGAGTTTTATCTGTACTTTTATGTTAACCCTCTCTAATCCCCTAACAATTATTTTTTGGACCAGTATTTTTACTGCACGTTCAATTGAATATTCTTTAAACAGAAAAGAGTTGATTGTTTTTGGTTTCGCGGCTGGTCTGGCAGTTTTTCTTTTTCTCGGGACAATTGTATTGATAATCTCCATTTTTAAATATTCTATACCTGTGGCAGCTGTTCGATTGGCAAATATTCTGGTAGGATTGATTTTAATTACTTATGGGTTATTTAGAAGTATAAAAAATATTTAAAAATTTGCTATTTCTACCTTCATTGATATCCCCATAAACATAAATCCTGAAAAGACAGCCTATGCAAGTCTATGTAAGACTGCCTTTATAGAACTTTTTTTAAACAAGTTATAAAAGGGAAATAAATTTATGTTAGACAATTCAAACTTGTGATTATAGCTTAAAAGAAGTTGCCGAATATCCGGGATTACATTATACTACAATCAGTAATCTCATAAAAAGATATTAAAATAAAACTGATAATTAAAAAACCAATTTTGGTTTGTATTTAACACCTATCCCATTTTATAATGATGAAAAATAATATGTCTGATATTAATAACAATAAAAAAGAAACAAACAATAAGTTTAATTGGAATAAATTAATCATCCTGTCTCTATCCTCAATAATCCTGGGATTATACAGGGATGGATTTTCTGCTCTCTTCCCTTTTATTCAAAGAGATTTTAGTCTCTCAAGAGCAGAATTAGGCTTCTATATATCTTCTCTTTATTTGGTTGCTTCAATTGCTGGAATATTCAGCGGCAGATTAGTTGATATCAAGGGAGCTAAATGGGGAATGAGTACCGGGATTTTTTTTATAGGTATTCTTCTTCTAATCCATGCTATAACTCCGAATTATACAATATTTCTTATTCTTGCAGGATTTGCAGGCTTTGCTTTAAGTTTGAACGCACCGGCTGCCAATAAAGGTATTGCAGAATGGTTTCCTATTAAATGGCGTGGCACTGCTACTGGTATATGGAGCACATCATTGCCAATAGGTGGACTAATTGCAGCAGTTTTATTGCCCAATTTAGGTACTGCTATTGGATGGCGTAATACAATTCTTGTTCCGGCTCTATTATCAATTATTTGTACGGTTATAATTTTAAAATACTACCAGGATAACAATATATATGATTTTTCAGAGAAGAATCAATCTAAGAAAGAAGTGTCTTTCTGGAAAGGGATTGGCAATTTATTAAATAACCTTGATTTTATTGCCATATCTATATATGGATTTTTTTTGGGAGCTCTTACCGGTGCCATTTCCAGCCATTTTGCCTTATTTTTATTTCTCGATTATGGCTTAAGTGAAGGTATGGCAGGTTTTGCATTTGCTGCTGTTCAACTTGGGAGTATTTTATCAAGGCCCGGCTGGGGAATAATGTGTGACAGGCTTTTGAAGGCAAATAAGAGAAAGGCATTTTTATATATTGGAATATCTTTTGTATTTATGTCTCTGATTTTAGGCATTTTTCTAAAAAATATTAACCCGTCTCTATTAGTAATATTTATTTTGTCTTTTTTAACAGGCTGGACAGGAAGAGGGTGGCAGGGAATATACTTTGCTTCTATCCCGGAACTGGTAAAAGAGAAACAGATTGGTGTTGCCATAGGCCTTTCATTGCTCTTTTTAAGAGTTGGCATGTTGTTATCCCCACCTGTATTTGGTTATATTGCAGATATCAGAGGAGCTTACGACCTCAGTTGGTTAATTTTAGGATTCATAATATTCATTACTTCAATCGGACAGTATCTATTTTATCTTAAATATAAAAAACCAAAGATAAAAAAAAGTAAAAAGAAGATTCAACCTGTTGATATTTAATATATATTTATCAAAGTAAAACCAAACAAACTTTTACCTGATTTTTCAACCTAATTTTTTTAGTTTTCTCAGAAAAACTTCTCTTTTTATTAAGGCCATTGATAAGCCTACCATTGTTCTATCTATAGATTAATTGTTATACGGATAATTTATAAGACATACTAAAATTAGAATTGCAAAGAATAATAGCATTTAAGTAACAGTATGTGAATACAGATGATATAATAATAAAAACAAGAGGAAATAAAAATAATTATAATTATGGAAATTCAAAAAGGTAGGAAAAAAAGAATGAATAAAAATAAAAAGAGAAGAATTGCCATTCTTACCGGAGGTGGTGATTGTCCGGGCATCAATGCAGTAATCCGAGCTATTACCAAAAAGGCAATTCTTGAGCATGATATGGAAGTTATTGGTATTAAAGATGGATATGAAGGATTGATACATAATCAATATCGCCACCTGAGCTATGATGATGTATCCGGTATCCTTACCCTGGGAGGAACTATCCTGGGAACAACCAATAAGGCTAATCCTTTTCAATATGTAGTTAAAGAAGGAAAGGAATTAAAATATAAAGACTTTTCCAGTAAAGTTTTAAAGAATATAGAAGAACTGGAAATTGAATGCCTTGTCTGTATTGGTGGTGATGGTACCCTGTGGATTTCACATCGTTTTTACCAGGAAGGAGTACCGGTCATCGGAGTACCAAAGACTATTGATAATGATATAAGGGGAACAGATATCACATTTGGATTTAATACTGCAGTTTCAATTGCCACAGAGGGAATAGATCGCATCCACACTACTGCCCAGTCACATCACCGGGTTATGATAATAGAACTAATGGGTCGCAAAGCCGGATGGATTGCTCTTCATTCCGGAATAGGCGGAGGAGGGGATGTGATTTTAATTCCTGAGATTCCTTATCAGATAGAAAAAATTGTGAATTTCATTAATAAGAGAAGAGCAACAGGACGTCACTTCAGTATCATTGTGGTTGCAGAAGGTGCCAAGCCGGAAGGAGGAGAAGAAGTAATTAAGAGGGTTGTAAAGGAAAGTGCTGAGCAGGTTCGTTTAGGCGGAATCAGCTTCATTTTAGGTAACCAGCTGGAAAAAATGATTGAATCAGAATCTCGATCTGTCATAATGGGACATTTACAGCGTGGTGGAACACCGACTCCCTTTGACCGGGTATTGGCAACCCGTTTAGGTTCCAGGGCAGTTGATTTAATTATAGAAAAATGTTATGGACAAATGGTGAGCGTTCAAGGTAATCATCTGGAAGATTATCCATTAGATGAGGTTGCTGTGGGACCTCGCCTTGTACCTGCTGATAATGAGTTGATTAAGGCAGGTAGGGAAATAGGAGTGTGTTTTGGAAATTAGAATTGCTTTTTCCTATTTTTTAATGGTTTGATACTAAATTATTATTTTAGAAAAAGTATACTAATTCTTAAATTTGAATATTAAGGGAGATGAGAAAGATGTTTATAAAAAGGATTCTATTCAATAGACTGTCTGCTTTTATTGTAATATCATGCCTTTTCTTTTTTCTGAATTCCTTAACAGGTTTTTCTTTAGATAATAAAGAAGGTACAATTAATATTTCTCCTAAAGAAGCATATGATTTGATACAGCAACATATGGAGGATTCCAAATTAATTATACTCGATCTCCAACCCCTGGAAAACTGGCAGGAAGAGCGGATTGAAGGAGCCCTTAATTACCAGGAAATAGTTTCAACTAAAACCCTGAAAAGTATAAGTAGAAATAAAGACCAGGTATACCTGATTTATTCTCAAAATGTTTTAGATAATGATGAAGTCACTAGCATACTACAAAATATTGGAATTGAAAAAGCATACCAATTGGAAGGTGGCATAGATGCATGGATAGAAGAGAATCTGCCAACAGCATTTGCTAAAACAATTAAACCTGCAGCTGCGTTTGAACTGATAAAGGAGAATCAAAAAAATCCTGATTTCATTATCATTGATTTGCGTCCTAATAATCAATGGCAACGACAGCAAATAAAGAAATCTATTAATAAAGATTTTACAGAGGAAGAGTTTTCCGATTATTTAGATGAGGCTGATAAGAATAAAATTTATTTAATTCATTGCCAGAAAGGCGCCAGGGGAGAAAAAGCGCTGCCTGTTATGCGGGAACGGGGGTTTAAGTACATATACCATTTGCAGGGTGGAATTAATAATTGGATTGCTGAAGGTTTGCCAACTGAGGAGCATTATTAAATGGCACCAGAAAAAGCAATAAATAATATTTAAACTTATTCTAAATCAAATAGTTGCCATATTTTTTGTGTAATTATAGTAATTTATATTAACCGGCCAAAGAAGACAAAAAGGAGAATTTTATGAAATATATTTGCCCTTTAATTGTAGTGGAAGATATTAATCGCTCAAGATTTTTATATGAAAAGATATTGAAACAAAAAGTTAAGGCAGATCATGGAGAAAATGTAATATTTGAGGGTGATTTTGCCATCCATCAAAAAACACATTTTCAATCACTGATTAATGGGTATCCTGTCAGGGTAAATTCTAATAATTTTGAGTTGTATTTTGAGGAGGAAAACCTTGAAGAGATAGACAAGACACTAAAAAAATACAATTTTGAATTTATTCATCCAATTAAAGAGCAGCCCTGGAAACAAAGAGTGTTAAGGTTTTATGATTATGATAAAAATATTATAGAGATTGGCGAACCGTTGAATATTTAAATGAATCTTTGTTAAATTTTCTTAAGAATTATTATTGATCGAAATGGCTTGAAATTTTAAAAGGATTATAAGATAATTTTTAATATAACACAAAAAGAAAGTAAGAAAATAGAAGGAGGTTAATATGAATTTTCTTGAAGATTTAGAGTGGTATTGGATAGCTGCTATTATAGCTGCAATCTTACTCATAGTTTTTTAGTAATTGTCAGTAACAGTATTAATTTATAAATTTTTTAAAACCCATGTATTAATTTAGCGTATAATGCTTAATTAAAACGAGGTATATCACTATGCTTGAAATACCTGAGAGTACAACTATTGCCAGACAATTAAATGAAACAGTTTCTGGTAAAAGTGTCGTTAATGTTGTTGCTGCCCATTCCCCGCACAAATTTGCTTTCTTCCATGAAAATCCGGAAGATTATAAGGAACTTCTTTCAGGGTTGGTTATCGGCGAAAGCCTTGGCATTGGTGCAATGATTGAAATTTCTGCCGGTAGCCGTCGGATTGTTCTCGGTGATGGTGCCAATCTCCGATATTATAATGATTCTACCAAATTACCATCCAAACATCAGCTTTTGCTCGAATTTGATGATAAGAGCGTTCTGTTATGTTCAGTTCAGATGTATGGTACGGTGCTGGCATTCAAGGAGGGAACAATTGACAATAAATATTATTTTATTGCCAAAGAAAAAACTTCTCCGCTGGACGACTCTTTTGATATAGGTTATTTTACTTCATTACGATTAAAAGAGACAGATAAACTTTCAGCAAAAGCATTTCTGGCAACCCAACAAAGAATTCCCGGACTGGGCAATGGCATACTGCAGGATATCCTTTTTCATGCCGGTGTTCATCCTAAGAGAAAAATGGGCACAATTACCCCAAAGGAATATATTAGTCTTTTTCATTCAGTAAAGGACACAATTTCAGAAATGACCAGAATGGGAGGACGTGACACGGAGAAG
This sequence comes from Atribacterota bacterium, assembly GCA_028703475.1. Taxonomy (NCBI): domain Bacteria; kingdom Pseudomonadati; phylum Atribacterota; species Atribacterota bacterium. The sequence continues at coordinate 5,989 of JAQVMU010000061.1, forward strand.
GACTTATTTGGCAAAACCGG
>JAQVMU010000061.1:6108-7404 GCA_028703475.1 Atribacterota bacterium
TTAATTTATTCAAAATTTCTCAAAAATTTTATAAACAAGATATTGTATTTTAAAAAATAATCTTTGGAGGTTAAAAATGAAATATTTAAGGTTATTTCTATCTTTTATTGTTCTTTTCCTGATTATAACAACTATATCTGCTTTTGCTGCTGATATTCCTGAACATTCATTTATTCGCCCATTTCCTGGATCAGTGTTAGCTGAAAATATGTCAAAATATACTAACTTTGATTCATATAAATTTTATGTCACAAATGAACAGACCCAAAAGAGGGAAGAGGTAGAGATTAAGGGTAAAAAATGGCAATTGTTATATGAAGTTCGCACACCATCCGGGGAAAGAGTAAGAAACATATCTAAATTGGAGTTTTTTGAAAATTATAAAGCTGCTGCTCTGGAGAGAGGCGGCAAGGTCGTCTTTGAGGACCAGGGACAGATGGTTCTGACCATACCCAGGGAAGATGGAGGAATTACCTGGTGCCGGGTTAGTGGTAATGCCGGCTTAGGCCAGCAGGAATTGGTTATTATAGATGAAGAAGGTTTTAAAAAATCCCTCACTTTTGGTCCTGTTGAGTTAAAAGAAGCTCTGGACAGTGAAGGCAGGGTAATACTCTATGATATCCTGTTTGACTATGATAAGGCTACCTTAAAACAGGAATCTGATAAACAGTTGCAATATATAGTTACATTATTATTACAGAATCCTGAGTTGAAGGTCGAGATACAAGGTCATACCGATGATGAAGGAGAAGAAGCTTATAATTTAACTTTATCAGATAAAAGGGCAAATACTGTGCTCCAATATCTACAATTATTCGGAATTGGTTCAGAAAGACTTCTATCCAAAGGATATGGTGAATCCCAGCCGGTTGCTACCAATGACACTGAAGAAGGCAGGGCAAAGAATCGTCGGGTAGAATTGGTCAAGATGTAGATAAAAAACAGTAAAAACAAAAGCCTCTCAATATCACACTGAGAGGCTTTTGTAAGAAAAATTGGGACTATGTGTTATCTGAAGATGATCAATGGGAAACATTCAAATGAGTATGTTATCATAATGGTAGAAAATTATTCTTACAACTGTTAAATCATTATTTATATCAATAAATTTCAATAAAATAAGGGAATAAAATGGGGAAAGAAGGAATGCAGAAATTAGCAAAAAAGATACGAGGATTTTCACTGATTGTTTTATCAGTTATAGCTGTACTGCTTTTTATTTTCTCGTTATTATCCGGTGCAGAAAGTTTTGGAGAGGGAGCTAAAGGAATTATCAATAATTTTCCCAACACCATA
>JAQVMU010000061.1:7504-9690 GCA_028703475.1 Atribacterota bacterium
GCATTTAGTTTCATAAATCAGGGAAAAGTGTATCATGGTAGGAATAATGATCTGCCCCCGTTTTTACAGAAGGTTAGTAAGAGTATTTATTATCAGCCCAAAGATAAGTTATCTTTTATTATAAACACATCCTCATTTATTAATGGGGAAGAAGGTATAAATGAATCCGGGTTGGTAGTGGCAATGACCTTTGTTAAACCAAAACCGGACGAAATTAAACCAGGTATTAATTCAGTATTTTTAGTTCGTTATATTCTGGAAAGTTGCCGAAATGTTGCAGAAGGAATAGAAAGTCTGAATAAGCTGCCCATTGCCTCAAGTTGTAATATCATTCTAACAGACAAAAAAGGCGAGATGGTAGTTGCCGAATGTAATCCGGAAAAAGTCCATTTAAGGTACCCGTTAAAAAATAAGAATGATGAAGAATTTATTATTACTGTTAATCATTTTACTTCAGATGTTATGCAAAAACATGATGCAAGCCAAAGAAATGTTTATTTTTCAGCAGAAAGATATAAAAATGCATATGATGCCTTAAAAAATATCAATAATGATGATAGTATTCACTATGTCAAAAATATTCTCAGAGGCGAATATGGATTCATGTGCCAGTATAAAAAAGATTTAAACTTTGATACTGTCTGGTCATCAATATTTGATATTACAGGAAAAAAGATACTAAGGGCAGAAGGTAATCCTCGGAGAAATAGATATATTATTGACAATAGATTATTTGACAAATTTAATTAATCATAATATATATAAAATTTATTACTTGAATATTTCATTTATTGTACATTGTAATTGAGGAAGAATTGTGGAAGGAAAAAAATACAAGGCAATTGTTTGCAAAACAGCTTTAAACAGGCTTAAGAGAAGAATACCTTATAGATGGGACTTGAATATCTATCGGGGCTGTGAACATGGATGCAAATACTGTTATGCGGTTTATTCTCATGATTATTTCGGCGCAAGGAACTACTATAATGATATTTATGTAAAAACCAATATAGTAGAGCAGCTGGAAAAAGAATTGAGTGATTCAGGCTGGGAAAGGGAGATAGTAAATATCGGGGGAGTAACAGACAGTTATCAACCGGCAGAAGAATATTATCAGATGATGCCGGAAATTTTAAAACTTCTTATTAAGTATAAAACCCCGGCAATTATTTCTACTAAATCGGATTTAATTTTAAGAGACTTTGACTTAATTGATGAATTATCAAGATTAACATATATTAATGTGGCTTCAACAGTTACCACAACTGATGAAAAATTAAGGAAACTGATTGAGCCCGGAGGAGTCAGTTCGAAAAGACGTTTCGAAATGCTTAAAGCGTTCAGAAAAACCAATGCTTCTGTTGGATTGCATGTGATGCCGATAATTCCATTTCTTACAGACAGTTATAAAAATATTGATTCACTTTTTAATATGGCAAAATACAGTGATGTTCATTATGTCTTAACCGGTACTATGTATTTAAGGGGAAAAACAAGGGCAATCTTTTTTGATTTTATTAAAAAGGAATTTCCGAATCTTTATCAGAAATATATTGTACTGTATAAAACAGGTGGAGCTAATAAGGAATACAAAAGTTCATTATATAAAATTGTTAACGAACTTAGAGAAAAATATTGTCTTTCCTCCAGCTATTCAAGGGTAATAAAAGAAAAACTAAAATAGGCAACAATGGTAGCTTAATAATGGAATAAAAATAAAAAATATTTGACATTATTATAATATTTAATTAATATATTCAGAAATATAAAAAAACGGGTTTATATTATCCAAATAATTTTTTAATAATATTTATATTAAATTAAAACTTTAATATAAAGGAGGAAATAAAGATGAAACATGATGATTGGTACACAAATCTGCCCCTTTACAAGAAGGAGACAATGCAAAACGAATTAAATTTTGTTAATTGGGATCTGTTATCAGATACACAGAAGCAAAATTTTTACAATGAGAAATTGTCTGAACAATACATAGATGGGCCTGTGGAGTTTTACAGAGAAGAAGAATGGACAGAATAACATAGAAAATACTTCAAATATAAAGACACTTTCAGATATTTTTTTCGATGACAGTTATAACCTACTGTTGTTTCCTGCCTGTTAGATGGTTCTCCTTAGAAATCAAAAATTGCTTTTTTTATTTACCAGATAGATAATAAAAACAA
>JAQVMU010000062.1:0-8093 GCA_028703475.1 Atribacterota bacterium
CTCTTAGAGGTAATAGTATAGTGAAAATAAATTCAAAGAAAGTATTCATTTTTTTTATTCTAATTGCACTTATTGTCTCAGTCATAGTAGGTATTCAGCGTTTTAACCTGGAGAATAGTTTTAAACAGGTGGAAATGGTTATCAGCTTAAATAATGTGAGGGAATTAGCGTTAAAAGAAAGATATGATGAAAATCAACTACTTACACAATTAAAATCTAAAGGAATTACGGGAATTGCAATTCATGAAGATACTCTTGAGAGCTTGATATTTCAAGGTAAAATAGCTTTTTTAAATACAAATAATCTATCAAAGATAAAATTTACTGATAATTTACAGTTTCTGTATTCAAGTCAACCTTCCCCCGGGGAATTTATGATTATATCAAACGATTATTCCCTGTTTCAAAGAATAAATGAAACCTTTAACCAATATTACGATGAAGCAACAATTCTACAGGATGTTTTTAGTGAAGGAGATTATTGTTTAATTGGAAATGCTGATGAAGAGGAAATATTAAAATTAGGATTGGGATTTTCAGAAAGAGATATTGATAAAATACACAAACTTGGATTTAATATTGTATTACGACCAAAAAATTCTTCAAAATTAAACAACAGTCTTCTTTCAAAAAAATTATCAGAAATAGAAACAATTGATAAAGTCTCTTCAATTATATTTGATGAAGAAGAAGTACTTGGATATCCCTCTGAAACAATGCTATTTGAAGCTGCAACGTTTTTACAAAAAAATAATTACCCCTTTGGCATTATTGAATTTGCTTCACAAAAAGGAATTCAAAATATTGCTGATAATATTAGTGAATTAGCTATACGAGTACATAGTATAACCAGTGAGGAAATGGAAAAGATATCTCTTAACACAGCAATTGAAAGATGGGTTCGGGCAGCACAGGAAAGAAACATACGAATATTTTATTTAAACCCTTTTTTGAAAACAAGAGTACCAGATTTAATTCAGTATAATTTAGATTATGTTGAAAAAATAAAAAACAATATTATTGAGAATGGATTTATAGTTGACAAGGCAAGTTTGTTTCCCCCTTATCAGATACCCTGGATTTTTATTTATTTAATTGGCCTGGGAGTTGTATCTGCAGGCATAATGCTATTGATTGAAATTTTTCAAGGTATAAAAAAATATTCAATTTTACTTTTTGTAATACTTTTTGCTTTTTTAATAGTTATGAATATCTTTATTGGAAAGATATTCTTAATGAAAATACTTGCCCTGGCAAGCGCTTTAGTCTTCCCGGCTCTAGCAATAATAAAAAATAAAAAATATTTTACCATTACACTTACAAAAAAAAGCAGTGGTTTGTTGGGAATGTTGAAAAACATCTTTTTCGGAATTAGTTGGATTATGCTGATTTCAGTGACGGGAGGAATGATAATCGGAGCACTGCTGACACATTATAAATTTATTTTAGCTATTCAGTTATTCAGTGGAATTAAAGTTGCCTATATTTTTCCATTAGCCATAGTTGCTTTTTATTTTTGGTGGGTATGCCGAAAAGATAAAAGACTTTTAATAGATGATCTCAAAAATCCAATATTATTTGAACATGCTTTGTTTTTGTTTGTATTCCTGGTTTTTGGAGTAATCTATATTGCAAGATCGGGTAATTTTTCATTTTTACCTGTACTTGGTATTGAAGAAAAAATGAGACTATTACTTGAAAATATTTTGGTTGCCAGACCAAGAAATAAGGAATTCTTAATAGGGTACCCATTAATTTCCCTGGCAATTGCTATGAATTATTTAGATTTACATTATTTAAAAATTCCATTTATTATAATGGGGACAGTAGCACCTGTTACTATTGTGAATACATTTTGTCATGTTCATACCTCTATATTCTTCTCAATATTGAGGACCTTTCATGGTTATTGGTTAGGATTAATAATCAGTTTTTTCCTGGCTTTTCTGTTATTTATTCTCTGCAGAAACTTTATGGAACGATTAAATGTCAAAAGTGGTGAGTAGCATTAAATCTATTATAGTCTCAGGATATTATGGTTTTGGAAATTGCGGAGATGAAGCCATTTTAATGGCAATGCTTCAGGAGTTTTCTAAATTTATATCAAAAGATAAAATTATTATACTTTCAAACGAGCCAGAAAAAACAAAATCTTTATATAAAGTTCATTCCATATATAGACTTGATATTTTTAGAATACTAACAAGATTAAGAAAGGCAGATGTATTTATTAGTGGAGGCGGGGGGTTATTACAGGATGTAAGCGGGAAAGGTTTTAGTGTATTATATTACCTTGCTCTTATTGTGATTGCCAGATTTTTTAATACCAAGACTGTAGTATATGGACAGGGAATTGGCCCAATACAAAAAACTATTAATAAAAATCTTATAAGGCTGGTATTAAAGAATGTAGACTTAATTATAGTAAGGGATGAGAAATCAAAAATATTTTTAGAAAAATTGAGTATTCTAAAAAAGAAAATTGTTGTTAATGCAGACAGCGCTTTTTTAATTAAGAAAAGAGAACTTTCTGAGAACATAAAAAAGAAATATGGATTGGAAGTAAATTCAATTGGGTTCCCTTTCCCTGATAATCCGTTGATAGGTATTGTAATCAGGAATTGCAATGCTATAAAACTGGATTATGATAAAAAAATAATGCAATTTGCAGAGATAGCAGACCATTTAATAGAAAAATATAATTTTGACATAGTCTTTATACCGTTTCAAATCAAAAAAGATATATTATTAATCAAAGACATTGTAAGCAAAATGAAATATTCAAATGCTAAGATAATTGAGGAGGAATTAGCCCCGGATGAAATGTTATCACTTATTTCAAAATTGACAATCTTGTTAGGCATGCGACTTCATTCAATTATTTTTGCTACAATAGTGAATGTACCTTTTATTGCAATTGACTATGATCCCAAAGTAAAAAATTATGTTTACTCGTTAGATCTTCCTGATTTGTTGGTAAAAATAAATCAATTAACTATTAATAATATCGATTATAAGTTAAAATATATAAATATACACAAAAAAACTATTTGCTCTAAGTTAAAAGTAAAAAGTAAACAGTTTGAACAAGAAGCTATTGCAAATGTTCATTTATTACAACAATTTATTAAGGAAAATGTGATAGAAAGGAAATAGAAAATAATTGATTCGAATGTTTCATGTGTTTAAAGTTTTTCCCAATAAAATCCATGCGTTATCGGATATAAATATACACATAAAAAAAGGAGAATTTGTGTTTTTAGTTGGTCCAACGGGTGCAGGGAAAACAACTTTCTTAAAATTAATATATCGTGGTATACTTCCAACGAAAGGGCAAGTGATTGTAGATGGTGTTAATTTAGCGAGATTAAAGAAATCCCTGGTTCCTTATTTACGGAGAGAAATAGGAGTTGTATTCCAGGATTTTAAATTATTATATGATAGAAATGTATTTGAGAATGTTGCTTTTAGCCTTAGAGTTGTTGGTAATAAAAATTCAGTTATTAAACAAAAAGTAAATGAAATTCTTAATATTATTGGACTTTTTCATAAAAGAAATACAAATCCACATTTGCTTTCCGGTGGAGAGCAACAAAAACTGTGTATCGCAAGAGCGGTGGTAACTCACCCTTTAATATTAATAACGGATGAACCTACTGGTAATTTAGATCCCGAGACTTCCTGGGATATAATGCAATTATTATTTAAAATAAATATATGGGGCACAACCGTTATTGTAGCATCCCATGATAAATTAATAGTAGATAAAGCTCAAAAGAGAGTTATTAGAATAGAAGGTGGAAAAGTTGCATCTGACACAAAGAAAGGAATCTATTCATTATAATGGTAAGAAACCTACTTTTTTTTATTAAAGAAGCTTTTCTAAGTACAAAGAAAAATGGAATAATGAGTTTCGCTACTATTGTGAGCCTGATAGCAACATTATTAATTGTAGGATTATTTCTAATAATATCATTAAATATAGATAATATTCTAAGTGATATTGAGTCACAACTTGTTGCAATAGTATACTTAAGCGACAGTGCTACCGAAGAAGAGGTTAATGAAATAATCCAAAATGCTATTGAGACAGAAGGAGTTAAGGAGGTAAAATATATTTCTAAAGAGGATGCCTTTCAGAAACTTAAAAGTGATTTATCAGAGCATGAAGAAATATTAGCAGGCATAACAGAAAACCCTTTACCGGCGTCTTTAGAGATAACAGTTACAGATACTGCTTATCTGGAGGAAATATCTTTTAATCTTAACCAGTTTGAGAAAATTGACGAAGTAAATTATGGTGGTCAGTTAACAAAAAATTTATTATTGATTCTTAATCTTGTTCGCAGAAGCGGATTAGCAATTATATATATATTGGTGTTTATTTCTATATTGCTCATGGTGAGTGTGATTAAAATTAGTGTTCATTCAAGATATGAAGAAATTGAAATCATGGCTTTGGTTGGTGCTACTAGCTGGTTTATTAGATGGCCTTTTATAATAGAGGGTTTTTTAAAAGGACTATTATCGTCTTTAGCAGCTTCATTTATTGTAAGCAGGGGCTATCTTTATTATATGGAAAAAATAAAGTTAAGCATTCCTTTTATTAATATTATATTAGATAATCAAATATTATTAAGGGTTTCAGTAATTCTAATTTTATTAGGAGTATTTATTGGGATTTTTGGAAGCATTATTTCTTTGAGAAAAATAAGTTTTGGGGAATTATGATAAATAAATGTTTTAGAAATAAAAAAATACCCATACTGCATTTTTTAGTGTTAGCAGCTTTTCTTTGTTTATTGTTTCAATTATTTGGTACTGAAAAATGTATTGCAGCAGAAAACAATATTAATATTAAAGAGCAAGAGGAAAAGCTAAAACAGATTGAACAAAGAAAAATAGCTATCCAAGAAGAAATAGGCAGGATGAAGCAGGAAGAGGCAGATTATCAAAAATCACTGGAAAAAATACAGATTTTATTAACTGAATCAGAAAAAGAACTACAAGAGGCAAAGACCAGTTATGAGAACACTATTAAACAGATAGAAAAAATGGAAGAAGAGCTTGATATTGAGCAAACAAAGATGGAATTGCAATTAGCTATTTTAGAAAGTAGACTAAAGAAAATATATAAATACAATGAAATAAGCTATCTTTCAGTATTATTTGACAGTAAAGATTTTTCACAATTTTTGAATAGATACCGTTATTTAGAATGCATATTAGAGAGTGACGCAGGTATAATTCAACAGGTTTCAGAACAAGTTGACTTTATAAAAAAACAAAAAGATAGCCTGGAAAATAAAAAAGAGATAACTAAACTGCTGGAACAGGAAATTATTAACGAAAAGAAAAATATTGAAATGTCGATTGATGCAAAAAATAAATATATTGCCAGGATTGAAGAAGAAAGAAAAAAACAAATTGCCACTTTAGAAGAATTGGAAAAATCATCAGCCCAGATATCAGAAATTATTGAAATAGCATATAGGGAAAAAGAAAAAGAGGAGCAGGCAAAGAAAAATCAGGCAAACAATGTTCCAGTTAGAACTGAACCAACATTGCAGGCAAAAAAAGGGATTTTTCAATTACCATTAAGAGGTACAATTATATTAAATTATGGTCAACAAAAAACACAAGAGTTAAATGCGTATGTATTTAATTCTGGAGTAGACATAAGTGCCTCTTTAGGGGAAGCAGTACGTGCTGCATCCTTTGGAACAGTTATTTATACGGGAAATGTCAAAGGATATGGGGATATTATAATTATAGATCATGGTGGCAATGTAGTTACCTTATATGCCCATCTTTCAAAAGTATTGGTAGGATTAAATGAACAGGTAAGTAAGGGCCAAATTATTGGACAAGTTGGTACAAGCGGTGGAGTGTCATCACCTAGATTGCATTTTGAAGTTAGGGTTGAAGGGAAACCAGTGAATCCATTTGAATGGCTATAGTAATATCACGATTTAAGTAGATTAAAAATATTAGTTTATAATTGTTTATAGACAGAAAAATTAGGCGGTTTAGCGATATGAAAAAAAATTTAAAAATAGTGTATTATTTGTGTGTAGTGTTATTATTGGCAGGTATTTTTCTTGTAGCACCAGTTTATAATAAAGATGTAAATAGCCAGAATGACAGTGTTTTTAATGAATTAGAGCCATTTTTTGAAGCAATAAGCATTATTAGAAGCGAGTTTATTAATAAAGATGTTAAAGTGGACCAATTAGTTCAGGGCGCTATAAAAGGTATGATATCAGAGCTTGATGATCCTTATTCAAGATATGTGGATCCATTGAGTTTTCAACGGGAACAGGAAGACTTTTTTATAGGACATTTCGATGGTTTAGGGATTGAGATTACGATTGTTAATGAAAAGTTAACTGTTATTTCTCCCATAGAAGATACCCCTGCAGATAAAGCAGGAATAAAAGCGGGAGATATTATTGTTGAAATTGATGGAGAAACTACCAAGGGAATTACTTTAGATGAAGTTCTAAATATTCTGCGCGGAGAAAAGGGCACACCGGTAACTATTACAATTGAAAGGGAAGATGAAGAGGAATTTCTTGAAATAGAAATAATTAGAGACACAATTACCGTTGAAGCTGTAAAAGAGGAATTAATAGAAAATGATAAAATTGGGTACATTAGAATATCAAGGTTTAATGTTAATACCGGGCCTGGATTAAAAAAAGTATTAGATGATTATGAAAAATTGTCTTTAGAAGGCATCATCGTCGATTTAAGAAATAATCCTGGTGGATTGCTGGAATCTGCTATCGAGGTAGCCAGTGAGTTTATTAAAGAAGGTGATATAGTAAGAATAAAAAGTGGAAATAACATAATAAGATTTTATGAATCATATGGCAATAATAATCCATCATTACCATTGGTGGTATTGGTTAATATGGGAAGTGCCAGTGCTTCAGAAATCGTAGCAGGTGCAATACAGGATCTGAACAGAGGTACGATTATTGGAGAAAATACCTTTGGGAAGGGTTTGGTTCAACAGGTTTATTCATTGTCAGATGATTCCGCTGTGATTGTTTCCACTTCAGAGTATTATACCCCAAATGGTAGAGTGATTAATGGTATAGGAATTGAACCGGATATTATTGTCCAAATTGATAAAGACGACGAAGAGGATGTTCAGCTAAAAACTGCAATTGATTTATTGCTTGGAAAAGATATTTTTAAAGAATAATAGTGAAAATGATGGATAAAAAACTTTGGAATTATGCATTTTCAATACTACTTTCGGCAATACTTTTGCTATTGGTGGGTATTTTTGTAAATTTAAATAGTGATAATAATGTGAATGGTAAACCAATTGGACCCGGAATTGTATCTGAAGATACAGCTTTGCAACAAGAAAGTGTTCAAGAAAAACAAAAACCTTTTTTATTTGAAATATTTGATGATAAAGAGGATGAAGCCCTATTATATGATAAATTTATCAAAAACAGGGAAAAGGATATTGTGGATGGACCAAAAGTTGCAATAATTATAGATGATTTGGGATATCAAATGGAGATAGCTGAACGTATTATGAATTTGGATTATCCTATTACTGTTTCAATTTTACCTTTTCTACCTTATTCAAGTACAGTGGCACAAATGGCAAGAGAAAAAAACAAGACTGTTTTGCTACATTTGCCTATGGAACCCCATAATTCTAATGTGAATCCCGGAAAAGGTGCGATATTTTCAACCATGAAAGAAGAAGAAATAAGAAACAAAATGACTGCAAATTTTTTGGAAATACCGGACATAGATGGAATAAACAATCATATGGGTTCAAAAGTTACTGAGAATCGAGAAATAATGGAGATTGTTTTAAGTGAAATAAAAGAAAGAAATATATTCTATGTTGATAGTGTGACCAGTCCATATACAGTGGGATATGAATTGAGTAGAGAAATGGGCATAAAAACTGCATATCGCTCGGTTTTTCTGGATAATGAACAGGAAATAGAGTATATAAGAAGCCAGCTTCAGCTATTAAAAAATTATGCAATTAAGAATGGAAATGCAATTGCTATAGGACACCCTTATTGTAATACTGTGGATGTATTGTATGAAGC
>JAQVMU010000062.1:8193-9687 GCA_028703475.1 Atribacterota bacterium
CGAATTGAAGACACAGACAGACTAAGGTCAACACCTGAGGCTGTTAAGGCAATTTTAGATGGCATGAAATGGTTAGGTCTCGATTGGGATGAAGGCCCGGAAGCAGGAGGTGAATATGGCCCATATTTTCAAATGCAAAGACTTGAAACTTATAAAGAATATACTGACAAACTTTTAGCTGATGGAAAAGCATATGAATGTTATTGTACAGCTGAAGAATTAGAAGAAAGAAGAAAAATACAACTATCTAAAGGTGGAAATGCATTATATGATCGTAAATGTCTTAATTTGAGTAAAGCAGAAAAAGAAAAGTTTAAACAAGATGGACGGAATCCTGTGATTCGATTAAAAATGCCAGGTACTCAAATTATTGTTAATGATTTAATCAAAGGTAGAATGGAATTTGATAGCAGTCTGCTAACTGATTTTGTTATTATTAAATCAGATGGTATACCTACTTATAACTTTGCAGTAGTTATTGATGATATTTTAATGAAGATATCATTGGTTATGCGTGGTGATGATCATATCTCAAACACGCCTAAACAGATAGTTATTTACAATGCATTAGACGCTGAAGTACCTTATTTTGCTCACATTCCAATGATTATGGGTCCGGATAATACACGACTGAGCAAGAGACATGGGGCAACTTCAGTTATGGCATATAAAGAAATGGGGTTTTTACCCGAAGCAGTTGTTAACTATATTGCACATTTAGGATGGTCTTCTGGAACTAATCAGGAAGTATTTACGATTGATGAGTTAATAAAGGGGTTTACTCTAAAAAAAGTATCCAGTCATTCTGCCATTTTTGATATGGAAAAATTAAACTGGTTTAATGGAGAATACTTGAAAAAGATGACTGAAGAAAGATATGCTGAGATGTTAGTACCATATTTACAGGAAACTGGTTTAATTGGTGATTCTATAAGTGATGAGCAGTATGTCTGGCTAAAAAAGGTAATATCTTTAATGAAAAGCAGAGTAAGAAATTTCAGGCAATTTTTAGAATATGCAGATTATTTTTTCACAGATAATTTTCAAGTTGAAAAGGATGCAGTGAAAGTACTTAAACAAGAAGGAGTTAGAGAAACACTTGGTGAATTGGCAAAACAATTAGATAAGTTAAATGATTGGTCTGAAGAAAATATTGAACAAGTAGTTAGAAATATTGCAACTGAAATGAATTTAAAGGGTAAGCAGATTATTCATCCTACCAGGGTTTCACTTTCGGGAAAAAAGGTAGGGCCAAGCTTATTTGCATTAATGGAAGTTTTGGGAAAAGAGATAAATGTAAACCGTTTAATGCAATCAGCCAAGGAATTAGAGCAATAATTAATAGAAATTATAAAAAAATATTAAGATAATTGGAATAAATATTTGACCTATGAGAAATATGTTGTAAAATATTAATGTTGACAAATAATTATTGAGGGATCGTCTAGTGGTAGGACACCAGACTCTGGATCTGGGAACGGTGGTTCGAGCCCA
>JAQVMU010000063.1:0-3536 GCA_028703475.1 Atribacterota bacterium
TCCTAACCACTTAAAACTTAAAAAAGACCCTGTCCAGTTTCCATAGAAATAAAAAGTATAAAGCAGAATTAAAAGATAGAAAAAAATATGGATAATAACATATTCAAAAATTCTCTTTCCTCTTCCCTTTAAAGTAAAAGTAATTATAATTGGAGTGAAATAAGCAAAAATTGCTGTAATGATTGGGAAAAGAGGGATTTCTAATATTAAAAATAATATACAGGTTATTGCGAATAACCATGTTATTTCCATCATTCCTGCAAATATGAGAAGTAATATATTTTTACTATTCAAGTTTTCTAACATTAAAGATACCGTATAATTTTTTAAAATATTTTCTTAAATATCCCCATGAATTTCCTCTAAAAAAAGTACAGGTATGTCAAGATTATTAGTACGATTAGCAGATAAAGAAGTTACAAGATATACAGGCAAGTGCCGTTGTTTTAAAAGTTCTGCTGTTTTAATATTATTTTTGTTTATAGTGCAGGTATAATAAATACACCCTGCCCCACCCAGCATTAAATTCTCATTGGAGAGTATCTTCTGCATTGATCCCCTTGGTTTCATCTGAAGTCTGGCCAATAATTCCATTGACACTGCAAGCTGTTCAGGTCCTGTTGCTATTGACATTCTTGGATTGTAATTTCCTGTAATTTTACCATTGGATATAATACCATATGGGCTACCATACCTATCAAATTCTAATAATGTTGAGGCAACAATTTCAAGTGTTTTTTCAAACAATTCTTCATGTTTTGTCTTTCTAAAAGAGCTTACATCAATGATTAAGAGTGTTTTTCTCTGTGAAGATGGTTCAAAAACTTTAGTTTGCAGCCGATTATGTCGGGCAGTTGCTTTCCAATGTATATATTTTGAAGGACTACCATGGTAATAATCACGGGTAGCGACAGGATATACAGGATCTTTGACCGGGCTTTCTGACCCCGGTTTTCCAAATAATTCTTTAACAGGCGCCGACAGATAGTTTAAAGAAACCGGTTTGGGGTATATTATCATTTCAACAGATTGTGACAGGTATTTTTTTTGTTGAAAAAGGCCCAGAAGATCACCGGTTTCCAGATAAGGTGGACCAATTCTGTAGCAACCTCTTTTTTCTGCAATTAATTGCCATTGCCATCTGGATTGGTCGTACCAGGAAAGACTGAATTCCTCACAGAAAGCCTTGTTTTTTATATTTGAATTCGTAGAAAGGTTGCTATCTATCGGGATTATTAATTTTAACCAGACTGGTAAAAACTTGTTGTTAAAAATCCTGGCTTGTAATAGAACTTGCTCACCTGGAAAACCTTTTTTCTTTTCGGCATCAAAAGAATATATAATATTTCTTATACTTAAAACACTCCATAACTTTAAGGTGTAAAACATTGCAAGTATCAGAATTGAAATCAGGATAAGATTTGTCTGTTCATAGAGTAAAGAAATAAACAGCAAGATAAGTGCAAGAAATCGGAAAAAACCATCCGTAAAAACCGATGAAAGCGGTTGATTGTGATTCTGATTATTCATTTGCATGAATCCAAAACCGGTATTTCTACTTTATCTAAAATTTCTTCCAATACCTTTGTTGAAGTAGTTCCCTTTAATTTTTCCTTTGTTTCTACAATTATTCGATGATTTACTATAGGTATGAAAAGTTCTTTTATATCATCCGGCAAAACAAAATCCCTACCCCTTAAAGCTGCCAATGACTGTGCTGCTTTCATCAGGTGTAAAGAGGCTCTTGGGCTTGCACCATAAAGAATTTTATCAGAATTACGGGTAGATTCGGTTAAAGCGACAATATAATGGTGAATATTTCCCGAAACATATATTTTTTGTCTTTCTTTTTGCAAAGAAAATATTTTTTCGGGTGTTGTAACCGAGATGAGCTTCTCCAAAGGATTATCTTGCTGAAAACGTTCTAAAATAGCTATTTCCTCCTGTTGTGAAGGATAATCAAGTTTAATTTTCATTATAAATCTGTCTAATTGTGCTTCAGGCAGAGGATATGTTCCCTCTAATTCTATGGGGTTTTGGGTAGCAATAACAAAAAAAGGTGATGGTAAATCCATTGTTACTCCATCCACGGTAACCTGTTTTTCCTGCATGCTTTCCAGTAAACTGGATTGAGTTCTGGGTATAGTTCTATTAATCTCGTCAGCCAGAAGAATGTTGGACATTACAGGACCTGGCTGAAAATTGAATTTACACTCTTTTTGATTGTAGACATTAAAACCGGTTATATCAGATGGTAGGAGATCCGGGGTAAATTGGATTCGATGAAAACTGCCACCAATACTCTTTGCCAGGGCTCTTGCCAGAAGGGTTTTTCCTACGCCGGGTACATCTTCTAAAAGAAGATGACCATCAGCCAATAAAGCGGTTAAAAGCAGTTCAATAGATTTAGTTTTTCCAACTATTACTTTATTAATATTTTTAGAAATTTCATGGCAAATTAAAAAGTCCAATATATCACCTTTTTCTTTATAATATTTATTCTTTACAAATACACTGATAAGTTTAAAAATACAACTTTTTACTAAATCATAATTATATCAATTGTCAGAATACAAAACAAGAATATTTCTTATATTTGTGTTTTAAGGATAGAATAATGAATTAAATACAAGGATGCGAAGTATAAATAATTTTTAGCTTTACCTATTTACTTTCTATTTCGATAGCAACCGCTCTTACCGGGGAACCGTCAGCATTATGATATTTCAATGGCAAAACACTAAGTATGAAGTAGTTATTTTTGATAGACTCTAAATTGGTTAAATTTTCAATAATAATAATGTTTTTTGCTAATAATATTTTATGTGTAGTAAAAGTATTTGTATCTGATTTGTCCATTGATATAGCATCAATTCCAACACCTTGTAACTTAAATTTTGTTAGCCATTCAGCGGCTTCATCGCTTAGGTAGGGATAGTTATTAAAATATTCTTTTTTACCCCAAAATTTACTCCATCCTGTTTTAATGATCACAAATTCAACTTTTTCTAATTTTTTCTTTTGTGGTAATAATATATCAAGAGTTATTGCGGGACTATTTTTACCAACAAAATCTAAAACAGTTGCTTTGCCAAAAAAGTGTGATACTTTTAAGTCATCTAAATATAATCCATTTTTTAACATATGGGCGGGAGCATCAATATGAGTTCCGGTGTGTGAATAAAAATTAAATTTTGTTTCTCTAAAACCATTTTCTTCAATTGTTGTATTTGCTTTAACCTCCGGAGGTTCATCTCCCGGATAAACTGGCATATTTGTGTGCAAAGCATGGCTTAGATCTATTAATTTCATTAATTACCCCTGACTTTTCATATTAATAATAGAAATTGGTAAATTTTAACCTTATAATAACAAAAGATAGTGTAATAATACTATAAGATTATTTTAATATTTTGAATAAACATATTTTTAAGGAGGTATTTATATGATTGCAAAGGCAACAGTTCTCTGTGAAAACTATGTCGATGGTAAGGCTGGCTCAATTGCTGAACATGGATGGGCAGTTTATTTGGAAA
>JAQVMU010000063.1:3636-9363 GCA_028703475.1 Atribacterota bacterium
TATTTTGAATAAACATATTTTTAAGGAGGTATTTATATGATTGCAAAGGCAACAGTTCTCTGTGAAAACTATGTCGATGGTAAGGCTGGCTCAATTGCTGAACATGGATGGGCAGTTTATTTGGAAACTGACCGGGGGAATTTTCTTTTTGATACAGGCCAGGGTAAAGGTATTATTAATAATGCACTTTATTTTAAGAAAGATTTATCCCAAATAAAGGGAATTATACTTAGTCACCATCATTGGGACCATACAGGAGGATTGTTTGATGTATTACAACAAACTGGAAAAGTAAATGTATATTCTCACCCACATATTTTTAAAGACAGCTTTAGTATTAAGGAAACTGGCAAAAGGAACATTGGAATTCCCTTTCGGCGAGAAATATTAGAGAGCAAAGGAGCTAATTTTGTATTCAATACTGAATCTGTGGAAATTGTACCGGATTTAATACTCAGTGGTGAAATACCCCGCCAGTCATTGTTTGAAAAAGGGGACAAAAATTTAATGATTAAAGATAAAGAGGGATATATTCAGGACAAAATATTGGATGACCAAACTCTATTTATAAAGACAGAAAAAGGATTATTTATTATTTTAGGTTGTTCACACTCAGGCATAATAAATATTATTAATTATGCGATTACAATTACTGGTGAAGAACATATTCATACTATTATTGGGGGTACACATCTTGGGCCTGCGGATGAGCAGACCAGAGAAAAAACCATTGAATCTCTAAAACAATTCGATATTGAAAAAATTGGGGTCTCCCATTGTACTGGACTGGAGATGTCAACACGATTGTTCAATGAATTTGGAAATCGATTCTTTTTTTGTAATGTTGGAAAGGTTGTAGAGATATAATTATAGAATAAAATAAAAAAAGACAAATAATTTTTAAAAATGTTGATAATTCTTCATTAAAATATTAAAATTAATATCGTTATAATATAATTTTTATAAATAAATATAAGAAAAGGAGCAAAGAGAAATGCAAGACTTTTTAGAAAAGAAATTTCAGCTTTCTGAGAATAAAACTGATGTAAAGACTGAAATCATTGCTGGGTTTACTACTTTTATGACCATGGCTTACATTATATTTGTTAATCCAAGTATTTTAAGCGATGCTGGTATGCCATGGAATGGTGTTTTTATTGCTACAATTATGGGAATTATCTTGGGAACTGTTTGTATGGCCTTAATGACCAATTATCCTTTTGCCCTTGCGTCCGGTATGGGTTTAAATGCCTTTTTCGCATATTCGGTAGTTTTGGGAATGGGCGTTAGCTGGCAAATAGCTTTGGGAATTATTTTTCTGGAAGGAGTTCTTTTTATTATTCTTAGTGTAACACCTGTAAGAGAAATGATTATCAACTGTATACCAATGGGATTAAAGGCTTCAATCAGCGCCGGCATTGGTTTGTTTATTGCCTTTATTGGACTGCAGAATGCCGGATTAGTAGTAAATGATGATGCAACCCTGGTTGCTATTGGCAATGTTATGAGCGGCAATGGAATAGTGGCAATAGCAGGTTTGATAATTATGGGAGTACTTCACACCATGAAGGTGAAAGGTTCGATTCTCTGGGGAATTTTGGGTGCAACTTTAATTGGGTATTTACCCGGCATAAATGTTACTCCACCTTTTGAAGGCATTTTTGCTATTCCTCAATTTAGTGACTGGAGTCAGGTTTTATTTAAAATGGATATTGCCGGGGCACTTGATATAACTTTAATTGCAGTCATTTTCTCTTTCCTTTTTGTAGATTTATTTGATACCGCAGGTACCCTGGTAGGGGTCAGCACTCAGGCTGGTTATTTAGACAAAGATGGTAATTTACCAAAGGCAAGCAAGGCTTTACTGGCTGATGCTATTGGAACTACAGGTGGTGCTATATTTGGAACCAGTACAGTTACAACTTATATTGAATCTGCTTCCGGTGTTTCTGAAGGCGGTAGAACCGGGCTAACCGGAATAGTAGTTGCAATTTTATTTTTCTTATCCCTGTTCTTAAGACCGTTAGTAGGAATTGTGCCCGGTGCAGCAACAGCCCCTGCATTGGTCGTAGTGGGAACAATGATGATTAAAAATATTTTAAATATTAAATGGGATGATTTTTCGGAAGCATTGCCTGCTTTCGTCTGTTTAATTGCTATCCCAATGACATATTCTATTGCTAATGGAATCGCACTTGGATTTGTTACTTATCCTTTAATAAAGCTGTTAAGCGGAAAAGGGAAGGAAGTTCATCCTTTAATATATATCCTCGGGATTCTGTTTGCAGTTAAGTTTATCTGGCTGTAGAAATAATTACAAATATACAATTAACAGGAAGAGTATGGAAATAATTATCATGCTCTTCCTGTTTTTAATTATTTTACCTGAGATAGTAAAATACAGTGTTAATAGAGTGTGGCTTGATTGCAAAACCAAAAATACTTGTTATGTTATAATAATTTATCCCGGAAAGATAAAACATTACAACCGGCTGCAAGGGATTTTTTAGTATTTAGATGAATATAATTTGTATTAATAATGGTCAAACCATGTTAGGAGAAAGATAATGGGTTTTGATTATCTCTATCATCCTTACCTTTCTAAAAGAAGAGTAATTTTTGCAAAGAACGGAATGGTGGCGACATCACAATATCTTGCTGCCCAGGCTGGTCTGGAAATACTTAAACAAGGAGGAAATGCAATTGATGCTGCTATTGCTTCAGCAGCCTGCCTCACAGTTGTTGAGCCCACTTCTAATGGTATCGGAGGTGATGCTTTTGCCATAGTATGGTTTAAAGAAAAAATGTATGGTTTGAATGCAAGTGGGCCTGCTCCTATGGCTATTTCAGGAGAGATATTAAAAGAAAATGGTTATAAGAAAATACCGGATTGTGGCTGGATACCGGTAACAGTTCCTGGAGTACCAGCAGCGTGGGCGGAACTGAATAAAAAATTTGGCCGTCTGCCTCTTTCTAAAAATCTTTTACCGGCAATAAACTATGCCCGGGAAGGATTTCCTGTTTCTCCTTTGATAAGCAATTCATGGAAACAAGCATATCATAGGTATAGTGAACACAAAAATAAAGAAGTTTTTAGTTATTGGTTTAACACTTTTGCTCCTAATAATAAGGCTCCGGAACCAGGGGAATTATGGAGATTAGCCGAACAGGCCAAAACATTACAGCTGATTGCTGATTCTGAAGCTAAAGCTTTTTATCAGGGAGAGCTTGCTGAAAAAATTGACTCTTTCTCAAAAAAGTATAATGGATATTTATGTTTAGAGGATTTGAAATCTTTTTCACCTGAATGGGTAGAGCCTATCAGTATCAATTATCACGGATATCAGGTTTGGGAGATACCTCCCAATGGACAAGGATTAGTTACCCTGTTGGCATTAAATATTTTAAAACAAGATAATTTTTTTTCCAAAGATGCCGCTGATGTTTACCATTACCAAATTGAAGCAATAAAACTGGCATTTTTAGATTGCAAAAAAATTATTGCCGATTATCAGCAAATTTCCTCTTTAATTAACGATATCCTATCAGAAAGATATGCTGCTGAAAAGAATAAGATTATCGGCGAAGAAGCCTTTGACTATAATTCCGACAAGCCTTCCGGTAGTGATACTGTTTATTTGGCTACTGCAGACAGTGAAGGCAATATGGTCTCCTATATACAAAGTAATTATATGGGTTTCGGTTCAGGTTTAGTAGTACCGGAAACTGGTATTTCCTTACAAAACAGGGGGATTTCTTTTTCCCTTGATTCTTCCCATGTGAACTATTTAAAACCTGGAAAGAGACCCTATCATACAATTATTCCCGGATTTTTAACCAAAGAAAATAAGGCAATTGGACCTTTTGGTATAAAGGGTGGATTTATGCAACCACAGGGACATGTGCAGATTATCATGAATATGATTGACTTTAATCTTAATCCTCAAGCTGCCCTGGATGCACCAAGATGGCAATGGATAGAAGGTAAAAAGATAAAAGTAGAGAAGCATTTTCCTGAGAATATTGGCTCTGCATTGAAAAAGAAAGGACATAACATAGAGATATCTCAAAATTCTGATAGTTTTGGGATTGGACAAATAATCTGGAAAGAGAATAAAAAGGTTTTAGCAGGAGCTACCGATCCCAGAGCAGATGGTGTTGTTGCTGCCTGGTAGTTGTTATTTAGTATGTTTCAAGAACTCAAATTAAAAAAGCTCCCTTAAAAAAAGGGAGCTTTTTTAATTATTTTCAGCTAATTATTCGGGTTCAATGGTAATTTCTTTTGGTTTCACTTCCGGCTTTTTAGGCATAATAATTTCCAGAATACCATTCTTAAATTTTGCCTTAATATTTTCTTTGTCAATTTCTGCTGGCAAAGAAATGGTACGTGAATAAGTACCGTAAGCTCTTTCCCGATAATAATATTCATCGTTTTTGGTTTCTTCGTCTTTTTTCATTTCACCCTGTATTGTTAAATTACTGTCATTCAACGATAATTTTACATCTTTTTTATCAACACCAGGAAGCTCAACTTTGGCTAAGAGTTTGTCTTTTTTATCTAACAAGTCTACTGCAGGTGCCCAGATACCGCCATCAAACCAGTTTCTCCTGGATCTGCCAGGGCTTTCCATCATATCAAAGAAATCATCAAAGAAACCCCTTGTTAAATTCCTTCTTGGTTCCCATTTTATAAGGTCCATAAGAACACCTCCATTTTTTAATTAATATATAATGCTAATAACATTATATGCTAATAGCATATATAACTATAATTAATTATAAGGATATTTGTTTATATGTCAAGTTTTTTTAAAAAATAAAATATTTTTGTACTAAGGGCAAAGAATAGACTGAAGTATATTGAATTAATAATTGGCTGTAAAAATAAAAAACCCCTCAATTCCTAAAAACTGAGGGGTTTTGTTTTTTTTCTTTATTTGTTTAGAAACGTCTTCTTGGACCAGAATTAAAGTCTCTTCTTGGTTTGCGTGGTCTTGCTTCATCAATCTTTAATGGGCGTCCTTGAAATTCCTGGTCATTCAGTGCGTTTTTTGCAGATTCTGCTTCTTCATTAGAAGACATTTCTACAAAACCGAAACCTTTTCCCTCAATGATGTTAACACTCTGAACGGTACCATGACCTTCGAAAAGTTCCTTCAATTGGTCTTCGTTGACTGCATAATTCAAGTTTCCTACATACAGTTTGCTACCTTCCATCTCTCTTTACCTCCTTCTTAGATTATTTTATTTCAGTAACATTTCTTTAGAGGCAAAGTAGAGCATAGTCAATAGCACAGAAAGCTCTAATTAAATATCACTGAGAAAATCTATCATATATTTATTGTATGCTTTGTATAGTATAATGATATAAATATTTGATAGATACTTTATTATCTAACATCTTTCTTAATTTGTAAACAACAAGTTTTATTATATCTAAAAAATATAGGATGTCAAATATTTATGTAAAACAGTATAATTATTGTTATTAATATTGTAACATTGGTTACAGATAAATTATTATTTTAATTATACATTAACAATACAATTCTTATTCTAATAAAATAGTATTAAGTGAATTTGAAAGAAAATTTAAAATAAGGAGGTAATGTTTTATGGATATGTTTTGTTTTCAATGTCAAGAAACTGCTAAAGGAACCGGTTGTACGAAGAGAGGTGTCTGTGGTAAAGCTGCCGATGTTGCCAATATGCAGGATTTGCTGATTT
>JAQVMU010000064.1 GCA_028703475.1 Atribacterota bacterium
GACAAAATATTCATCATTAAAAAAACAAATCATTCTCCTTTTCAAGATATTAGCTAATATTCGAATAAATATCATCACAAATTTAGTGATATATACTGGTTTACCCTTCTATCTTGTTTTTTCAATAAAACAAGACAAATAATGGAGAATAATCTGGTACAAATATTTTTTTAATTATTTTTTATAGATAGTATTTTCTAAGTAAGCACAATAAGCAGAACCTGTTTCAGTGATGATAATTTCCTCATCCTGTCTTTTAATAAATTTCATGTGACTTAATATCTCTAAAGCTGCCTCTAATTCTGTGTTATCTATCCCCATTTCATTAATTATTTCTCTGATTATCTGTTCAGTGACATAATGTCTCTCATATATTTTATATAAAACATCCTTGCTATTTTGAACCAAAAAATTATCAGCAAAAAGAAATAGCCACTTAATGCTCTCTTGTCTGGTTTTTTGATATTGCTCTAATGCACGGGAAATATCGTTCTCCTGTAATTTCTTTTCTTCCTTTTCCAAATTAATTTTTTCCATCCAGGCCAATACTGTCCCGGATATTGCTTCCTGAAATTCTTGTTCATTGTTCAGTATTTCAGGCAAAACTCTATGTTTTTGCTGTGGTGTACCTGGTATAAATAAAGAGCCTTTGATGTATTGATTAAGAAAAATATAAATTTCTTCCTGAAATAAAAAAACTACACAGAAAGAGCAGATGAAAAAAAACCCGACCCAGGAATTAGTCAATTGCACTAAACCACCATTAACAGGCCACCATATTATACTAATCAGTAGTATTAAAAAACCAAGAGCAAAATAAGGTAATGCTGTTAAAACAATTTTTCGCATTTATATATCCTGTAATAATAAAAAATTAAAAAACTTACCCCTTATATAATTTTAAATTAAAATTCATTTAGTACTTCTAAAATAGCAGGCAGATATGCCGGTAAGTCTTTGGGTGAACGCGATGTTACCAGATGATGATCTATAACTACCTCTTTGTCCAGATAATTTGCCCCGGCATTTATCATATCATCTTTAATAGAAAAAAAGCATGTTACATCCTTGTCATTTAATATACCTGCAGATATTAAAACCCAGCCAGCATGGCAGATTGCTGCAACAAGTCCATCTTTTTCAAATATTTTTCGTACAAAATTTACTATTTTTGAATGGCGTCTTAAGTAATCTGGGGCATATCCACCGGGAATAACTACTCCAATATACTCTTCTGCTTTTGCATCCTCAATAGCCAAATCTGCCTCAACCGGAAATCCATGTTTACTGAGATAAGTCTTTTTTTCAGGAGCTATAATATCAACACCATAACCTGCTTCTCTTAATCGATAATAAGGATACCATAATTCAGGATCTTCATATAGTTGTTCTGCCAAAATAGCAATTTTTTGTGAACTTTTCATTTTAAGTCCTCCTAAACCATATTATATAAATTTAAAGAATATTTAAATATTTTGATAGTAAAAATATTTAAGGTCGGGGCGAGAGGATTTGAACCTCCGACCTCTTGGTCCCGAACCAAGCGCGCGTACCAAACTGCGCTACGCCCCGAACAGTTATTTATTATATCATAGCTGCCTATTTTAATTCCAATATAAATTTTATCCTTACAGCAATAATAGAAGCTATTAATACTTTCAATATATCACCTATTAAAAATGGCATAACTCCTACCATTATGGACTCTTTTATTCCTATTTGAGTTATTAACGACAATTGAGGTATTCCTATTAAATAATAAATAAGCGCTCCCAATAAGCCTGTAATAAAGTAATATAATATATTTATTTTTCTGCAGTTTTCAATAATTTTACCGACAATATAAGAAGAAACAACAAATCCGAATAAGAATCCACCTGTAGGGCCGAATAATATGCCCAACCCACCTTTAAATCCTGAAAAAACCGGTAAGCCTATCGCACCCAAAAATATATATAGTAATTGGCTGATGGCGCCATTTTTACTCCCTAAAACCATTCCGGACAAAAGGACAAACAAGGATTGCAAACTTATTGGAACCGGGCTAAAAGGAATTGACAAAAAAGCACCAATCACAGTTAGAGCAGAAAACATTGATATAGCTGTCATATTATGTATATTAATTTTATCTTTACCCATTTAACCTTGTTCGCTAATATAATTTTTATGTTTAAAAGTTAAATTTTATAATTAAATCTATTAATATATGTAATGATTTAATTATAAATTATTATCAATATATACAGTTAATTTGCCCAGACAATTGACATAACTGCCGTATTCGTTATCATACCAGCCAAATAAAGTAGAATGAGTCACCGGTATATTAACTATATGATCTGCTTCTAAACCAATTTTACCTAACATCTCGGGATTAAGGTTAATAAAACCGGTCCTGGTATGTGTATCATGACCTTCTATTATAACTGCAAAAGGCTTTCCTTTTAAATCAGATGAAATGTTTTGCTCTTCACTGAAACATAAAAGGTTTTTTTGTTCTCCATTTGCGGTTGCTTTGTATAGACTATTTAAAAATTCTCTATCTATTGCTGAGTTACCGTCTTTGTTTAAGTACTCTTGAAATGTAAGGTTAAGTATAATCAAGGAAACAGTATCAATTGGGATACGGACAGAATCTGCCATAAACCCAACTCTTTTAACTTCCGGTAAAACCTTGTCCAATGTACTTGCCGCTCCGGTAGAAGAAAGGATTATGTTGTTAAAAACCATACGATTTTTGCGTAAATCAGATTCATAGGCCTTTGGTAGAGAATCAAGTACATTTTGACTATTAGTGGCAGCATGAATTGTTGACAATGAAGCAGTTAGAATGTTTCTGGTTTCTCTTCTTTCTAATAACGGCTTTACCATATGAGCCAAAGCAGTTGTAGTGCATGATGCCCCGGAAATAATATTGTCTTTCTCTTTATTAAATGAAGTGTGGTTAATGCCATAGATAAGAGTATTGCAATCCTCAGGAATTTCTTTAGTCTTATCCTTTATCTTGAATGGGGCACTATTAATAACTTTCCAGGCTCCAGCGGTTAAATGGCCTTTAAGGCTTCCCTTCGGATTATCATCAGGAATAGTAGGGTCATTAAAAGCCCCGGTAGTGTCAACTACAAGTTTGACTCCATTTTTTTTCCATTCTATATCTTTAGGATTCCTCGCTTTACACAATATTTTTACTGGTTTACCAAATATCTCCAAAAGGTTTTCATCCTTATCAATTATTTTCACATCTTTTTTACCATTTGATCCATATAAAAATCTTTCAATAGGGCCATATGTAGAATCAGTCGCTATCAGATGGGCAATATCCTCAAGTTTTTTCCCAACCGGTCTTCCTACATTTATGATAAACCCATCAAAGTGATTCTCATTTATTTGATACCATAATGTTAACTTTCCAATTCTTCCTAATCCATTAATCCCTAAGGATCTTTTGGTAAAACTTAAATTCAATTTTACAATTCCTCTCTTTCTCTATTTTACAAATAATGAATTTTTTCCAAAGTTATAGGATGGTTACCCTTATAAATATTCCCTAAATTAGAGTCTATGGCAATTTTATCTCCTGTTTTAAATTCTGTGTCATTAATTATACATCTCTTTTCACCCTCAAATACAGTTAATTGCTTACAATTCACCACACATATCTTGCCTAACTGAGCAGCTGTAACAGCTGCGTGTGATGCTACCCCTCCACGAGCAGTCAATAACCCGTCACATTCAAATACCATCTCTATATCATCTGGAACTGTGTCAGGCCTTATAAGAATTTTGTTTTTGTTCGGATACTTTTTGGAGATTACTTTCAGATCTTCCATATCAAAAGTAACAATTCCATTAATTACACCCCTGCCAATCCCAATTCCTGTTCCTACCAAATTTTTATCAACTGCGGGATCTTTAAAAACTGAGGTTTTTTCATCATCCTTTATAGAATATTGCCTGGTTTGTAAAATAAAAAGGTCCTCTTTGCGTCTGGATTTAAAGGTAAATTCAATTTCTTGATGTTCATAACCACGTTGATAAATTAATTCCTGAGCTAAACTGAGTAACTCCTGATAAATTTCAGGAAATTGCTTCTCCAGAGAATTCCCTCTTAAATTAGAAAATTTTTGATTTTGAAATTCAGAAACAGGTAATGCATATACCAATCCGGAAACTATGTCCTCACCCTGGCTTTGTTGGGTAAAATCACCATATATGGCAACTTCAGATGACTTCTCGAAAGGTACCTTGGTAAAAATTACCCCGGTTCCTGACTCATCATTGATATTGCCCAAAATCATTTCCTGTACAATGACTGCCGTTCCCCATTCTTCAGCAATTTGAAGATTTTTACGAAATAATTGAGCCCTGTCATTATACCAGGATTTAAATACAAAAATAATTGCCTGTAATAATTGCTTGAAAGGATCTTCTTCTAATCTTACTCCATTTTTAACCAATAAGTCTTTATATGAGAAAGCTATGGCTTTCATTTGTTCCTTGCTAAAAGCCTTCTTCTGAGTTATTTCATAAATACTCTTATATTCTAATATTACTTTGTCAAATTCGTCTCGGGCTATCCCATGAGCCATTCCCCACTGTTGTAACAATCTTCGGTAGGAATCCCAGGCCGCCCAACCATACAATCCTTTTTTACTAAGCTGCTCGGCAATTATATCATTCATACCAATATTTAACATGGTATCCATTGCTCCCGGCATAGGTATTACTGTTCCAGAACGAACAGATAACAATAAAGGATCATCAGGATTTCCATATTTTTTCCCGGTTATTTTTTCCAGTTCACGTACCTTCTCTTTTATCATTTCTATTATTACCTTGTACATCTCAGGAAATTGAACAATAGCTGTCCTTTCCCTGAACCATTCTGTTGTCAGTACAAAACCTGGGGGAACAGGAAAATTGTATGAATATAATTTTTTTAAATAATATGCTTTGGCTCCCAAGAATATCTGATTATCAACCTTTGGTGTCTTCTGATAAAATGAACTGATGAGTAGCTTAGGGTTATAGTTAAGCAGCATTCTGATTACTTCAGGCTTTAATTTTCCGGTCATATTTCTTAATGTATCCAATATCTTTGAAAGGTAATTGTCTAAATCCTGAATCAGAAAAGCAGAAACAATCATATCACGATAGAATTCTTCCGACTTCTTAGTTAAAAGATGCTGTTTTTGCTTTTCTTCATTATTATTGTTTATATCTTGTTGCTGAATAATTGTCTCCAAAGGGGATCTAAACGGCAATATATAGTAGCTATCAATTATTTCTTTGATATTTAAAGTAAGAAAATAAAAAATATTCACAAATTGTCCCATTGAAAAAGTATTTGTTTTAAAGCTATAATTTAGCATTTCCAGGTGTGAATTGAAATTTTCATTGGAAATTCCATTAATCATTAAACCCTCTTTAAATAGTTTCAATATTTTTGCAGCATTATGAAATCCTTCAATAGTCATATAATTAAGGTTTCTTTGATTTATATATTCATTTAACAGATGGTTTGCCAGACTTTCCAACCTCAACATCAATCCTAAAGCTTCAAATTTCTTTTCAGAATAATTGCCATACATTGATGGTATACCGGAAGCAATATGTCTTTTATAATAAATACTCTCATTAATTTCTATTTTTTCTTTCTTTATGATAACTTTTTTCAAATATATAAGCATGCTATAAATCTTTCTTATAGATAATGCATACTTTTCCTGTTCGATATTATTTTTCAGACCCTTAACTTCTTTTTCAGTAAAAAAATTTGATTTTATCAAATCATTAATAGCATTACTGAAATGTAACGAATACTTATGTTTTATAAGTTGATATAGTTTAATAGTATACAGTATACGCTTATTGTTTACCTCGTCATCGTTTTCAAGATTAGACTCTATAATATTAATGGGCTTTTCTATGAGCATTTCTATATCAATATTCATTTTTTTACAAATCTTATTAATTTTTTGGTGAATTGGATCAAACCATTTTCCACTTGTCCTGATCTTTTTCTGGACATCCTCAGGGAGTAATTTTTTTAAAGGAATACTATTTCCATCATACCAGAAATAAAGGATTCTCTTTAACAAATCAATCTGGGTATTATTACTTTCTGTGTGAACTTGTTTTCTCAGAAAATGAATTAAATTATCACTGTTATAAGATAGTTTATCTACATCAGTTGAGATTTGCCTTATGTCCCCCTCTGCTCCAATGTCATTGTAGTAAATAGGAAACAGACTGGCGAGCTGTTTTATTAAAAAATAATTGGGTTCAATATCGCTGGCAAGCAACTGGCTGATATCTCTTTGAAAAAGATCATTGTCCCTGACAAATACACCATAAATCTTTAAATTTACTATAAGAGCTTTTATTAGCCTTGTACTATCCCTTGGTGAACATTTTATTAGTTCAAAATATAAACGTATCATTTTAATATGATTATTGTTAGCTTCAATCTGCCAATCCTGATTTATTTGTAATTTACCGGGGGAAACAAAACCAAAACCTATCAGGTATTTATTAAATATATTTATATCAGTTTTATTCTTAGTCAAATATACTTTTTTCCCAAGATTTAACAGCACTTCGATTATTGTTTCCATATTCTTTTCTTTCAGTAGGTTTAAAATCAAAAAAAGCTGTTTTAAAAAATTATTCAAATCTACCTTTTCAATTATCTCTGTTTGAAATGCTTTGAATGAATAAGCTAATTCATTCAGAAATGGTTTTCTCAAACAAATCATTTCTGGTAATTCAAGAAGATAGAATATGAAGTATATTTGTTCTAAATTAGGTTTGCTAAGTTCTTTTATTGAATGCATTTTATTTATAAAGTCTTCAAAATCATTAATTTCTAAAAATTCTTCTAAAGTCTTTGCTTTAATCAGTTCTTCCCTTGTTTGATTAACTATTTTGATCTCTCTATTTGTTATTTGTAAAATATTATCTTTATATTCCCTATAAAATTGGCTATCCTTTCTTTTACACCAGCCAGCAAAATCAAGACTTTCTTGCCATAATTTTAAATTCTCTTCCAGGGCTTTCTTTATCAAATTCTGAAATCTGCATAAATGAGAACTATTACTGAATATTTCTGCCGGTACCTTTTTGAAAAAAGACGATGAATATATTCTCAACTCTTTGTCCTTGTGAATGCTTTCCTCAAAAAAGACCAAGAGATCTTCATTAAGAGATTCATAATCAATTCCTTCTGAATTCTCATCATATAATGCTGCAATAAATTCTATTAGCGTATCAAGAAATCTCTTTTTACCCTGATAATTTAATTCTTTGGACAATGTAATCTTAAATAAGCTGAAAATAAATCTAATAGCCTTTTCAGCTTCCGGGTGATTTTTATAAAACCATAAATCATTAAGGGCTATCTCTCGTATTTTCTCAATTACATCTTCCTGTCTGTAAGGAACCTCTTTCAGTCCTTGTAAAAGATTAATCACTCGCTGGTTTATTCCAAAATGATTACTGGTAATATCCATAATCCATTGCTGTTCAGATTCTGGCATCAGTAATCCTTTCATATCTGTTCTCTCTTTATTATTCTTTATTATTTCCATTTAACAGGTTGACCCCCATATTCCATCATTATCTTATAATAGTGCCAGACATAACTTTCTCACAATTCCCGTTTTTCATCTTTAAAATCAAACCCCCATTTTTATCTATATCAACAGCTTTTCCAGTAATAACATTCCTACCTGTATTAATGCTGACCTTACTACCTATTGTTCCTGAGTATAATTTCCATTCATTAATAATTGAAGTAAAATTGCTTTTTTTAAAGGTCTCATAATATTTTTCAAATTCCTCCAGAATACCTATTAGTATTCTCTTTCGGGAAATATTTTCACCAATTATACTTTTTAAAGAGATTGTGTTGTTGATAATGTTTTCTGGAAAATCTTCTATACTGATATTAACATTCAAACCTATTCCTACTATAACATAATCCAATGAATTAGATGAAATACTGGTTTCAGTAAGAATACCACATATTTTTTTATTATCTATCAGGATATCATTAGGCCATTTAATTTTTGCATTAATTTGATAAAAGTTCCTGATAATTCTGGTAACAATAACTGAAGACATTAATGTAATGAGGGGTAAATATAATAAATCAATAGTGGGATTTAGTATTACAGAAAACCACAGTCCTCCTTCAGGAGATATCCAGTTTCTATCTAATCTTCCTTTTCCTTTAATTTGTTTTTCCGCAATAATAACTGTTCCATCATCAGTTTTCATTCCTCCATTTCGGATTATCTTTCTGGCTACAATATTAGTTGAATCTACTTCATTAAAATAATAAATTTTTCTTCCTATTTTTCTTGTATTTAATGTATGAATTATTTCCTGTGGTAATAAAGCATCTGGTCGAAAAATAATTCTATATTTATTTACAGAATGAGTTAAAAAACGATAACCATATTTTTTTAATTCCTGTATTTGGATTAATACTTCATTGCATGAAACACCAAGCTCATTACTTATTTCCTTGATTGAAATAAATCTCTTTTCACTTAAGTAACCAAGTACAGGATAATCTATATTATTGAAGTACATAATTATTAATTATTTCCAATCAATTATTTAATCAAAATGTTTTACAATTTCTGTTATAATACATAATTTATACTATAATTCAAAGCTTATTTCTTACCAACCGCTTAAAATTTTTAGACCTATTTATAATGTTTAAATCATCTGTGGATATTATCAAAATTTGTTATAACTTACATTTTTCATTCATTTTCCATATAATTCATTTATTAAAATTAAAAAAGGAGGTGATCTCTTTTTCCAAACGCCTACCATAAGGAATAATTATATTCTTAATGGTTGAAGCAAAGGCCTTTAAATAAATAATTAAGTGGGGTGAGATTAAAGCTTTATTTCTTTTTATCATGATAAGTATATTCCAGATAGGGATTTTTATATACTACTTAGAGAAAAGATTCCCATCCCGGCTGTCTGCTAAGTAATTCTGTTAAACCTTATTTTCCACTGCTAATATTACCTGATATTACAATAATTTTTTTATATATTTATGTATTTTATACAAAATATTATAAATCCCTGGCGATATAAAAAACCA
>JAQVMU010000065.1 GCA_028703475.1 Atribacterota bacterium
ATTATTCGATAAATTGTTTCCCGATAGAATTAAATTTTAAGAACCTGAGTTTTTTGAAACACTTTTTTATTTACATTTGCTTTCATTTGAATAAGATTTATAACTACCAATAATTTTAATAAAAGTGGTGGAATTCTTTAATGATTCCAATGCTTCTTGAACAATTTGTTCTTGCAGACCTTTTTCAAAATCTAAATAAAAAATATATTCCCATGGTTTCATTCTACTCGGCCTTGATTCTAATCTGGTTAAATTGATATTGCGAATGGCAAATTCCTTCAAGCATTTATATATAGCACCGGGCACACTTACCACAGCAAAAATAATTGAAGTTTTGTTATTTGATTCACCAGGCAAAATTCTCTGGAATAACACCAAAAAGCGGGTATAATTGTAAGGATTGTCTTCAATTCCTCTTTCTATAATATTCATCTGATAATATAAAGCAGCTCGCTGGCTGGCAATTCCGGCAGCAAATAACTCTTTTGATTCCCTGATTTTTTTAATACTACCAGCAGTATCATAAACAGGAATTATCTGGCAATCGGGAAAATTTTTAATCAGGTATCTTTCACATTGAGCTAAAGCTTGTGGATGAGAATATATTTTCTTTATTTCTTCTGTTTTAGTATTATAATGAGAAATCAAACAATGTTCAATTTTTAATATAATTTCACCAACTGCAAATAATTCTTCACTTAATAATAAATCATGCACATTGGTAATTCCACCGGTTTGGGAATTTTCAATAGGCAGGATTGCAAAATCAGCTTTCCCTTCTTTCACCATCCGGGCAACTTCATCAAAGCTATTACAGGATAATACCTCAATAGAAGAGCCAAAATAGTGTAATGCAGCCATCTCACTAAATGAACCGATTTCTCCCTGCAATGCAACTACGCAATCTTTTTTATAGTGATAATCATTCTTTTCTTCTCTATTTTCCATAATATTGACCTCGCACATTTAGCTATTTTTGACAAATTATTTTAAAAAGTTAATCACTTTACGCTTTATCCTGAATACTTATAATTAATATTTTCTACATTTTCTCTTTAAAATAGTGCGCTTTCTTAAAATCTTCTTCCAGGCCATAGGGATTTGTAGCAATCTTTCCCTTTGCCCTCTCCAGCATTTCCTTTAAATTGTCTATAAAACTGACAACCCATTTGTTATTTGTTTGATAAACATCACCCCACATGGAAAAGGGGCTACCAGCTACTCTGGTCAATTCATTGAATGCATTTCCACCTATTTTATAACATTTCTCATCATAACCATCCTGTACCAGTTGTCCAAACATATCGGTCATAATTACAGATATCAACTGGGGAACATGGCTTACAAGGGCAATAATTCTATCATGTTCAACAGAATTTAGCTTTATTTCAAAACAACCGATTTTTTTAAGAAAGTTAGACATTTTTGAGGTAGCCATTTCGCTGTTATTCTCTCTGGAAACAGTAATATAAGGTTTTCCAATAAATAAATCAGCCTTTGCGTATTCTATACCCCCTTTTTCTAAACCTGCCATGGGATGCCCACCTATAAAATCATGCTTATCTGAAAATATATTATTTGCCGTCTCTACAATCTCTGTTTTTGTACTTCCGGTATCCGTTACCAGGCAATTCTTAGATAGATAAGGATTTATTTCTTTTATGAGTCTTATTATTTCGCAAACCGGAGTGGCAAGAATAACTATATCTGCATTCTTTAAGCCCTCCTCTATGTTTTCGCACCCCCTGTCAATAGCACCAACTTCCATCGCTTTTCCTAAGACATCTTTTTTATCAATTCCAAATATTTGACCTGAAAATTGGCTTTTTTTTAATGCCAGACCAAGGGAACCACCTATTAATCCACAACCAATTACAGTAACCTTTCTAAATTCACTAAAGTCACTATCATCCTTGTTCATTCTTCACAGCCACCTTTCATGTTTTCTTACTCTCTTATTTGATGCTTTTGTTTTATCAAAAAATTAAGCCCTTCCAGTGCGAGCAAATATCCCTGAGCCCCTAATCCTGCAATTTGCCCTGCACAAACCTCTGCAGTTATCGATTTAGCACGGAAACCTTCCCTGGAATAAATATTTGATAAATGAACCTCAACAACCGGGACAGAACAGTCATCCAAGGCATCTCTGATAGCAAAACTGTAATGAGTGAAAGCACCCGGATTAATAATTATGCCATTTGCTGAATCGGAATACTGCTGGATAAAATCAATGATTTCCCCTTCATGATTTGATTGCATAATCTTCAGGCTTACATTTAGTGTTATCGCTCTTTTTTCAAGCATTTTGTTTATTTCTGTAAGAGTAATCGCTCCATAATATTTTTTATCTCTAATCCCGAGGCGGTTTAGATTAGGACCGTGAATAACAGTAATATTCATTTTTTACTCCCTCCTGTATTTTGCAGAGAATCAAAAGCATAATCTACATCTTTTTTAACTATTGATTGCTGCAATTTTACTTTTCCTACTTTTTCAGGTAAAACAAAGCGAATATTGCCATTTTTGTTTTTCTTATCCAGAAGAATTGCATTCCAGCATTCCAATGGTTTAATCTTAGTTAAATCTATGTTTTCCAAAATTTTTAATTTCCTGAAAATATTTTCAATCCTTTGCTTTTCTTCCGGTTCACATAATCTCTTATAAGTGGCAATTCTAGTCTCCAGGATGGTACCCAGTGCAACTGCTTCTCCATGAGTAATCCAATCATAACCCCCGGTAACTTCCAGCGCATGACCTATGCTATGACCCAGATTCAAAAAATATCTTCGATGGTTTTCCCATGGATCCTCTAAAATAATATTGACTTTTAACCGGGCTGCCTGGTTTACCAGATTTTCCAGTGCATTCTTATCTTTAAATAATAATTGTTCTATATTATCATCAATCCAGCTAAAAAATGAAGGAGAGCTGATAATGGCAATTTTAATGGCTTCTACAATTCCATTTTTTAAATGTGCTATCGGTAAACTGGCCAAAACATCAGTATCAGCAATACAGGCAATAGGTTGATAAAAACTTCCTATTATATTTTTTGCTTTTGGGTGGTCAATGGCAGTTTTTCCACCAATACTACTATCAATTTGGGCTAAAAGTGTTGTCGGGATATGGATTAAAGGAATGCCTCTCATAAAAGTAGCGGCCACAAATCCTGCTAAATCACCAATAACTCCACCTCCCAGGGCAACAAGCGAAGTAGAACGGTCTGTCTTAAACTGCAATAGATGATCATAAATATTCCCTGCCATCAATAGTGATTTGCTTTTTTCACCATCAGGAATCTCGATTATATGAGTTAGAATCCCATTCTCGGAAAACAAATCTGCTATTTTATTGCCATAAAGCTCTCTTACTAACGGATTAGTAATGATTACTGCCTTTTTTCCAGGCAATATGGGAGTAAGATATTTATTAATATCTGCCAATACATCTTTTCCAATAAACATATTACAGATATATTCTTTTTTATATTTCAGTAATATTGTTTTCATTATTTTTTCTCCAGTATATTTGGATTATCTTTTCTACTACCTGGTTAACAGTTAGATAAGAAGTATCAATACAGTATTCAAAACGGCAGTATTTTGCTTTTCTTTTATTCAACAAATCTATAATTTTTGCTAATTTGTTTTTTCCTGATAATAATGGACGTAAATTCTCTTTTTGCAATCTACTAAATATGACTTGTGGGCTTGCCTGAAGAAGGATAATTATGCCATTCTTCAATGCCAAACGGTGGTTTTCTTTGTCAAGCAAGGTTCCTCCTCCGGTTGCAATAACCAGATTATTTATGCTGGCAATTTCCTGGAAAATTTGCTTTTCTATTCTGCGAAAATACTCTTCTCCTTCACTATCAAAAATTTCTGCAATTGATTTACCTATTCTGCTTTCAATTATTTTATCCGTATCAATCAAATTCTTATTTATTTTTTTTGCCAGGGCGCAGGCTACTGTACTTTTACCTGTTCCCATAAAACCGGTAATAAAGATATTATCTTTTAACAATTTCTTACCCTTTCTAGATAGCTATTATAATTAGCTATAATCTCATCCAGGGAATCACCGGCAAATTTTTCAATAAAGGAAGATGCGAGCTCCCAACTAACCACTGCTTCCCCAACAACACTTGCTGCCGGCAGCACACAGGTATCAGATCTCTGGTAATCTGCAGTGGTTTCTTTTTTGGTCTTCAAATCTACTGAAGCAAGAGGTCTGAGTAAAGTCGGTATAGGTTTTACATAAGCTCGCACAACAATATCTTCTCCATTGGTAATTCCTCCCTCAATACCTCCTGCCCAATTTTTCCTGCGATAATAGCATGTCCGGTTAAGTTGATTTCCTTCTTCTTTCTGCAGGAAAATTGCATCTTGAACCGTTGAGCCTCGTTTTTCTGAGCCCCTTATCCCTTCACCTATCTCAACTGCCTTCACACTGGGAACACTCATCAGGGCAGCGGCAATACGTGCATCTATCCTCCGTTCCCAGAACACATGACTTCCAAGTCCTGCCGGAACATTTCTTACAATAATCTCAAACTGTCCTCCCAGGGAATCGCCTTCTTTTTTAGCCTGGTCAATCTCACAACACATTTGGCGGGATATCTCCCGTTCAAGGCAATATACAGGTGAGCAATTAATACTCTCTTTGATTTTTTCTATGTTTTCTTTTTCGGTAAATTTTTTAACTGCCTGCTG
Organism: Atribacterota bacterium; assembly: GCA_028703475.1. NCBI lineage: Bacteria > Pseudomonadati > Atribacterota > Atribacterota bacterium. The sequence continues at coordinate 4,713 of JAQVMU010000065.1, forward strand.
TTGGATCTTTGTATTTCCGATTCTAATAACATGACTAAAGGATGTTATGGAAAAATATTCTAATAATTGTTGTCCAATAGAACCTATGGCAACCCGCATTGCAGTTTTCCGGGCACTTGCCCGTTCTAGAATTGGCCGGTAATCTTTTAAACCATATTTAAGTACACCTGCCAGATCAGCATGCCCGGGTCTAGGCACCGTCAATTCCTGTTGATTATCTGTATTCTGATTATCCCAGTCTTTATTTTTTATCATTAGACCTATAGGTGTTCCTATTGTCCTGCCTGAAATCATACCAGATAGAATGGAAATACGATCCTGCTCGATTTTCATCCGAGATCCTCTTCCATACCCGCCTTGCCTTCTTTTTAATTCTCTATTTATTTTTTCTTCGCTTAGAAAAAACCCGTATGGAAATCCTTCAATAATTCCCAGGAGGCATCTGCCATGAGATTCTCCGGCATCTAAAAAACGTAAAATCATAAAACTACCTCTTTTTACAATTACAATTTTTTTGTTCAATCTGTCTTATTGTTTGATTTATTATTTCCCGTTCAGGATAAATTCCAGTCCACAAATAAAAACTTTCTGCAGCTTGGTATACCAGCATTTGCAAACCATTTACTGTTCTGTTTCCATTCATTTCTGCTCTTTGTAACAGGGGTGTTTTATCAGGATAATAAATCAGGTCATAGACAATTATTTCGGGACGAATAATAACTTCCTCTGGCAGCGGGTTCTCGTCAGGGCAATACCAGCTTCCTAAGGGTGTAGTATTTACCAGCAAATCAGTCTCCAAAATTTCTTTTTGTAAACTCTTTGTGCAGAAAGGCAGGCTTCTTATCTCACACTGTGAAAAGTTTTTTCTATACTGCTTTTTTATTTGCCTGGTTCTTTCTTCAGTCCTGTTAAATATTGAAATAACTGAACATCCTTCATCTGCCAGGGCAAAAATAACTGCTCTTGCTGCTCCACCTGCCCCTAAGACCACTGCCTTTTTTCCTATCAGGTTTATATTCAATCCATCTTTTAAGGGAACTTTAAAACCATTACAGTCTGTATTGTACCCTAATATTTTTTCATTCTTATAGACAATTGTATTGATTGCCCCTATATTTCTGGCAACTGAAACAACATCATCAATAAACCTCATAGCCTTTGCTTTAAAAGGAATTGTAATATTTAATCCTTTAATTCCCAATGCTTTTGCCCCTATTATAGCCTTTTCTAAATTATTGCTTTTGATTTGAAAAGGTAAATATGAATAATTTAAGGAATAATAACGAATAAAATTCATATGTATCAAAGGAGATAGGCTATTTTCAATGTGTTCCCCGAGTAAACCAAGGACGAGAGTAACAGTACTCATATTTTTCTCCTTATATTTTTAATTTATTATTTTATTAAAAGCAGGCAAAAAATTTGGATACGAAATATCCATGCATTGTGCATCTTTAATAATAGTCTTCCCTTTTGCATAAGAAGCTGCCACAGTCAGGGACATGGCAATACGATGGTCATTAAAACTATCTACTTCATTTCCCGATAAAGCTGTTGGACCAATTACTTCAAAACCATCATCTCTTTCAATAATATTTGCTCCAATTCTTGATAAACCTTCTATAATAGCTTTTATTCTATCACTCTCTTTTACTCTCAGCTCCTGGGCATCTCTTACAATAGTCTTCCCCCGGGCTAGCGTTGCCAGGACTGCTACCAAAGGCAATTCATCAATAATATTTGCAATGATTTTTTTGTCAATCTGAATTCCTTTTAATCGGCTACCTTTGATACAGACATCTGCTCTGGGTTCATTAGAGATAACTCTTTGATTAACTATTTTTACATTAGCATTCATATCCTGCAAAACCTTTAAAAAACCAATACGAGTAGGGTTAATTCCCACATTTTTTATTGTTATTTCTGAACCTTCTCTAGCACATCCTATCGCCAAAAAATAAGCAGCTGACGAAATATCTCCAGGGATATCAATTTCTGTTCCCATTAATTCTTTTCCAGGTTTTAAATTTATATTATAGCCGGGAGAAGCCTGAATATCTGCCTGCAGAATTTTTAACATCCGTTCAGTATGATCTCTGGTTATCTGCGTTTCTCTAACTGTTGTTGCTTCTCTGGCATATAAACCTGCCAGGAGAATAGCAGATTTAACCTGGGCACTTGCTACTGGTAAAGTATAATCAATTCCCTGTAATGGTTGTCTACCGGTTATATTTAAAGGGGCAAAATTTTCATTAAATAATCCTTTTATTCGGGCATTCATTTGAGATAGTGGCTGAATTACTCTCTGCATCGGTCTTTTCCTGATAGAAACATCTCCATCTAATATACTATCAAATCTTTGTCCACATAGAAGTCCTGATAGCAATCTTATTGTTGTACCGGAGTTGCCGACATCAAGAGTACTCTTAGGAGTTTGTAAGCCTTTCAATCCTTTGCCCTTAATTTTTAATACAGAATCATTTTCCTTGTAAATATTAACACCAAGGGCTTGCATGCAAGATAAAGTATTTCGGCAATCTAATCCATCTAGGAAGTTGCTGATTCTCGATTCTCCCAGTGCGATAGAGCTTAAAATAATTGCGCGATGGGTAATTGATTTGTCACCCGGAACTGTTAAAATACTCTGTATAATATTATTGTCATTACCTTCAATTATGCAATCCAATTTGTATTATCCTTCCTAAATTTTAAACAGAAGTATAACTATGGTGTAAAGTCCTGCCTACTGCCTGTGCAACTGTCCCTAATTCAGATACCAAGTTTTCAAAACAATCCAAATCTAATGATTGAGCTCCATCACTTAATGCCTCTTCCGGGTTAGGATGTACCTCAATAACCAATCCATCTGCACCTGCTGCAACAGCTGCTTTAGACATCGGTTGAACCAATTCCTTTCTCCCGGTGGAATGGCTGGGGTCGACAATTATCGGTAAATGGCTTAATTCTTTTATAGCAGGAATAGCACTCAGATCAAGAGTATTTCTGGTATAAGTTTCAAATGTCCTGATTCCTCTTTCGCATAAGATTACTTTTTTATTTCCTCCAGATAAAATATATTCAGCAGATAGTAGTAATTCTTCAATAGTTGACGATAATCCTCTCTTTAACATTACCGGTTTTTTAATTTTCCCCAGTTCTTTTAGCAGCGTAAAATTTTGCATATTTCTTGCACCAATCTGAAGAATGTCTGCATAATTAGATACCATTTCAATCTGCTCAATAGACATTACCTCAGTAACAATCAGTAGTTCATATTTTCTGGCAGCTTCACTCATTATCTTTAATCCTTGTTCCCCTAGCCCCTGGAAACTATAAGGAGATGTCCGAGGTTTGAAAGCTCCTCCCCGAAGAATTTTAACACCAGCGTTACTTATCCTGTGGGCAATATCAAATATTTGTTCTTCATTTTCAACAGCACAAGGCCCTGCCATAAGCGTTATTTCTTTACCACCAATAGAAACATCATTAATCTTAATTATAGTAGATAATTCTTTGAACTCTCTGCTGGCAAGTTTATAGGGTTTCAAAACTTTTAAGACATCAATTACCCCTGGGTAAGAATGAAAGGGAAAAGATATTAATTTCCTGGTATCCCCTATAATACCAACTACAATTCTTTCTTTTCCTTTGCTTATTTGTAATTCAAATCCCATATTTTCCAATTTTTCGGTTATTCTGTTTAAATTCTTCTCATCTGAACGAGCATCCATTACTAACACCATTTTTTATCCTTCCTTTCTTCTTTGTAATTTAAATCTTTTCTCAAACTTTTTGCTTTTTTTAAATAGCAATGCTGAAAATCGGCTTGTACTTTATTACTATTGAGCTGAAGGAGAATTCTGATACATTTTTCTAAACTATTCCTTACATCGGCTTCTTGCATTCCAAAAAGGGGCACTGTATTCCAGCCAAGTTGTCTGGCAGCCTCTGCAGGAAACGCGGCATCTAAATCTGAAGTCATACTAAAAAATATACAAATAATATCCTCAGTATTAAAATTATTGGTCTCTTGCATAGCAAGTAGTAATTCTTTGGTATCTTTCAATATTGATTCCCGACTATTCTCAATGACTGTTGTTGCTCCTCTTATTGCTCTTACTGACACTTTTTCCCTCCTTTTTCATTTAAAACTTTTTCTATTCTTTCCTGTTTTTTCCTAAAAATTATTACAATCAACAACAAAAAAAAGGACTATAGGTAATAAAAAACCTATAGTCCTTTATATGCTTTTTTGTTACATATAAAGATACCATAGGCATCTTCGATGTTCATGCCTATGGTATCTGTTTTTTAATATTTGTTTATGTTACGATACTAAGGCATAAACATCGCCAATAAAATAAAAATAATAAAAGTTAAAATAAAAGTTATATATTTTTTGGC
>JAQVMU010000066.1 GCA_028703475.1 Atribacterota bacterium
TTGTTTCCGGTAGTAATAATCAGTTAGAAAGTGAAACTATTTATTCAATTGCAAAAAGTATTTATGAGGAATCCACTAAATACAATTTTAATCCTTTATTAGTTTCAGCATTAATAAAAGTAGAAAGTAATTTTATAATAGATTCAGTATCTGATTCTTATGCCTTTGGATTATGTCAGGTACGCAGGTTTATAGCCAAGGAATTAGCGGAAAATCTTGGAATTAAATGGGATGGCGCAGAAAACACCCTTTTTGACCCGGAAAAGAACATTAAAATCGGCTTATATTATCTGTCCTTACTGTATGATGACTTTGGTGATATAGAATTAGCATTAACTGCTTATAACCATGGCCCTTTTAGGATTCAGGAATTAATGTCTCAGGAAAGTGAAATTCCCAATGGCTATGCTGATAAAGTACTACAATATTATACTCAATATCGTGGTTTTGATATTGATCAGGCTGGTGATGTTCAAAATCGGGAAACAGAATAATAATTTAAGAGCCATGTTAAATGTTACAGAAAAAATATTAATATAAAACATAAAGAGATGATTAAAAATGAAAAACATTGCACTTATATTGGCCGGAGGAAGAGGAAAACGTTTCTGGCCTCATAGCAGGTTTAATAAGCCAAAGCAATTATTACCGTCTCCAAGTGGCAGAAGCATGTTGAGAGATACTTTTGAAAGACTTGTTCCTTATTTTAATGTCAATGATATATACATTGTGACAACTGAGGATTTAATCAAGCCTGTCAGAGAGATAGTTCCCGAGATTGATATGCTTAATTATATTGTCGAACCAGTAGGGAAGGATACTGCAGCCAGTATTGCCTTATCTACCCTTCTAATAACTCATTATAGACATCAGGATGTTAATTTAGCGATCTTTCCTGTTGATCACTTTATAACAGAAAAGGATAAGTTTTATACTGCTCTTAATAATGCCTTTGCAGCTATTGTAGAAGAACAGACCCCTGTTATCATAGGCATAAACCCTAAACGTAATGAGAGTCGCTATGGTTATATTTGCGCCAAAAAGGAGCTGGGGAAAACTGATGATTCTGAAATCTATAGTGTTAAACAATTTAAGGAAAAACCTGATAATGCATGGATTGAAAAGAATAAAAATAACTGCCAATTATTTTGGAATACAGGCATTTACATTTTTCCCAGTAAAAGAATAATGATATTACTGAAGAAATTGATGCCCGGGTTGTATAAATCAATACAAGAGATAACCGAAAGTATCGGTACATTAGAAAAAGGAGAGGTTATTAAGGAACAGTTTCAGAAAATGGAATCAATCTCTTTCGAGTATGGTGTATTAGAAAAAATTGATGAATTAGTAGTTGTTGATGGACAATTCAGCTGGGAAGATATTGGCTCCTGGAATGCTATAGAGTCCTTTTTGCAGCATGATGCTGATGGAAATATTATTCAGGGTGAACATACAGGAATAGATACTGAACGATGTATTATTATCAATGACAAGGGAATCACTGTTACTATTGGCTTATCTGATATGGTAGTTATTAATAATGGTCCTATTCAGCTAATTTATCCAAAAGACAGGGAAGGAGATCTCAAAAATATAATCAATCAAATGTCAAAAGACAGCCAATTCAAAAAGTATCTCTAAAATTAAATATCCAGAACACCAAAAAATCCATAAAATTTTAATAAATATTTTAATAAGAAAAAATTATATGTAGCAAATATAGCCAGGCAATAGAAGGAGGGTTATCGATTGAAAAACAATTATCTTTTTACTTCAGAGTCAGTAACTGAAGGTCATCCGGATAAAATTGCTGATCAGATTTCTGATGCAATTCTTGATGATTTATACAGACAGGACAAGGAATCCAGGGTAGCTGTGGAAACATTAGTTTCAACGGGTTTAGTATTGGTAGCAGGACAGATCAGCACAAATGGTTATGCGGATATTACCAAAGTTGTTCGTGATACAATAAGAGAAATTGGCTATACCCGGGCAAAATATGGTTTTGACTGTGATACCTGTGCGGTACTGACTTCAATTGAAGAGCAATCACCGGACATAGCTCTGGGTGTAAATTGTGCCTGGGAAATCAGGGAAGAAAAAAGTGTTCCCGAAAAAGACCGGATCGCATCTACCGGTGCCGGTGACCAGGGAATGATGTTTGGTTACGCCTGTCGGGAAACACCCGAACTTATGCCGATGCCAATATCATTGGCTCATAAGCTTACCAGTAAGCTTGCTTATGTAAGAAAGAAAAAAATAATACCATACTTAAGACCTGACGGTAAATCCCAAGTGACAGTTCAGTATCTGGATGGTAAACCCCAGAGGATAGAAGCAATTGTCATTGCTGCTCAACATCATCCAAATGTAAAATTAGAGATTATCAGGGATGATATTATTGAAAATGTCATAAAAGAGGTTATTCCTGAAAAATATATTGATAAAAATACCAAATATTATATAAATTCTACTGGTAGATTTGTAGTAGGCGGACCGCAGGCTGATACCGGACTTACCGGCCGTAAAATAATTGTTGATACATATGGTGGAGTCGGTAGCCATGGCGGTGGCTGTTTTTCCGGAAAAGATCCTACAAAAGTAGACCGTTCTGGAAGTTATATTGCCAGGTATATTGCAAAAAATATCGTGGCTGCTGGTATCGCTGAAAAATGCGAAATCGAAATAGCTTATGCCATTGGGGTAGCAAATCCCATATCGATAATGGTAGATACATTCAATACAGGGAAAATACCACAACCACAGATTATTGATATAATCAAAAGACATTTTGATTTAAGACCTGCCGCAATTATTGAAACTCTTAAGTTAAGAAGACCTATATATAAACAAACAGCTGCATATGGCCATTTCGGTAGAGAAATAGAGGATTTTACCTGGGAAAAATTAGATAAAGTCGATGATTTAAAAGGAGAAATATAGAAAACAATCATTAAAGTCTAATTTACCAGTTAAAAATTATAATGGGAGGTATGGAAATGAATATTAATGAACTGCTAAAACAAACTAACGATTTGGAAGCTTCTGATTTGCATATTACAGTAGGAGTCCCTCCTACACTGAGAATTAATGGTTTCCTGTCTACCCTTGATTATCCCCAGTTGAAAGAAACTGATACCTATGAAATGCTTTACAGTATAATGAATGATGAACAGAAAAAAAAGTTTGAAAAAGTTAAGGAAATTGATTTTTCTGTGGAATTAAGGAATGTTGCCCGTTTTCGTGTAAATGTTTTTCTGCATAGAAGAGGGATAGGGGGAGCTTTTCGTTTAATTCCGGATAAGATTAAATCTTTGGAAGAATTAGGATTACCCGGGAGCTTAGAAGATTTTACAAAAAAGTCAAAAGGCTTGATTTTGGTAACCGGGCCTACCGGAAGTGGTAAGTCAACAACAATTGCAAGTATGGTTGACCTTATTAATGAGAATAATAGGTTGCATATTATAACAATAGAGGATCCTATTGAATTTATTCATAAACATAAAAACTGCATAATTGACCAAAGGGAAATAGGCTTGCACACAAATTCTTTTTCTTACGCTCTCAGAAGTGCCTTAAGAGAAGATCCGGATGTTATCCTGGTGGGTGAAATGAGAGATTTAGAAACAATAGCCATGGCAGTTACTGCAGCAGAAACCGGCCATTTGGTCTTTTCAACTTTACATACCAACAGTGCTGCCGAAACCGTAGAAAGGATTATTGATGTTTTTCCTACACATCAGCAAAGACAAATAAGAGTTCAATTAGCAGAATCATTGCGGGCAGTTATATCACAGACACTGGTACCTAATATTGATGAAACCTGTAGAGTACCAGTGGTAGAAATAATGCAAGCCAATCCTGCTATTCGAAATATTATCCGGGAAGAAAGAATCCACATGATTCCATCTACTATTCAGAGTTCCAAACAACAGGGAATGCAGTCAACAGATCAATGTCTACGGGAGTTATACCATAATCATATAATTTCCAGAGAAGTAGCGTTATCAAAAGCTGTTGATCAAAAATATGTAGTGTCTTATTAGTTTAGAATTTCAAACATTATTTAGACCCATAAATTATGTTAATTAATCGAGGTAAATGCATGTTAAAAAAAGATAATAAAAAATTAGGGGAACTATTGTTAGATTACAAAATGATTTCTCATGAAGATTTATCAAGAGCATTGAAGATGCAAAAGGAAAAAAATAAAAGAATTGGAGAAACGTTAATTGATTTAAAGATGGTAACACAGGATCAAATAAACTGGATATTGAGTAAACAGCTTGATATTCCATATGTTCAAATAGAAAAAGGACAACTGGACATGGATTTGTTGAGAAAATTTCCTGAATATTTAGTAAAAAACTATAATCTAATTCCTTTAATTGAAATAGAAGGTAAAGTAGTTATAGCTATGGCTGATCCTACTGACAGTGAAGCTATCGATAAAATAAAAAATATAGTGGACCAGAAAATTGAAATAGCTTTTGCTTCATTCCGTAATATACTGGACATACTTGGATATATTGAAAAAGAATATCCTTCTATATGGCAAAATGCCAAAAATAATTAAATCATATAAATAGCAATATAAACAGCAAATAAGGAGTTAAGAATGGACTATAAAATTCAAGATATTTTGATTCAGGCAAAAGAAAAAGGTGCATCAGATGTTCACTTGAATATAGGAATCCCCCCGGTTTTCCGCTTGAACGGCAAGATGACCAAAACAGAATTTCCTGTTTTGAAGCCTGAAGATGTACATAAAATGATATACAGTATAATATTCGAAAAACAAAAAAAGGATTTTGAAAAAGATAAACAGCTTGATTTTTCATACGAGATAGAAGGTGTTTCCAGATTCCGTATTAATATTTTTCGGCATCGTTTAGGAGAAGCAGCAGTTATCAGACTTATCCCCACAGAGATATTATCTGTTGAGCAATTAGGATTACCTGATGTGATAACAACCTTAACAGAAAAGGATAAAGGAATAGTATTAGTTACCGGCCCAACTGGTAGCGGAAAATCTACAACACTCGCAGCATTGATTGACATTATAAATATAAAACGATATGAACACATTATTTCTATTGAAGATCCGATAGAGTTTATTCATCAGCATAAAAATTGTGTTATTTCTCAAAGAGAAATTGGAGAACATGCAGATTCTTTTGCCAGTGCCTTAAGAGTTGCATTAAGAGAAGATCCTGATGTTATACTGGTTGGGGAGATGAGGGACCTGGAAACAATATCAATGGCCCTCAGAGCAGCAGAAACAGGACATCTGGTATTTTCAACCTTGCATACCAATAGTGCTGCTGATACTATTGAGAGAATTATCAATGCTTTTCCCGCTCATCAGCAGGGTCAAGCCCGTCTGCAGTTGGCTGGTTCGATTGAAGCAGTAATTGCCCAAACTCTTATCCCGACAGCTGATGGACAGGGAAGAATAGCGGCGATGGAGTTAATGCTGGCAACACCGGCTATACGTAATTTAATAAGAGATGAAAAGATACATCAAATACCATCAACTATCCAGATAAGTAGAAAAATTGGAATGCAAAGCCTGGATCAGTCTTTAAAAGACCTGTTAATGCAGGGTAAAATTACCCGCGAGGCTGCTATAAAAAAGGCACTAAATAAAAACGCTTTTATTGAATATGCAGGGCTTTAGGATTTTTTTTGACTTTTTATTCTAAATTATATAAAATATCAAGATAATCAGATATAAAAATATTTTAAATAAAGTTATAGATTTACCGGGAAAAGTAAATTGCCGTTTTGGCAGTTGAAAGACAACCCGAGTATCATTTTGTATAATTATGAAATGATAATAGTAAACAGTCTATACGTTTAACGCGTTAAGTGTAAGAGTCGAATGGTGATATTCTGCCATTAAACAGGGTGGCACCGCGAAATTGTTTTTCGTCCCTGATAATATTTTCAAAATATTATCAGGTTTTTTATTTTTGGAATCAAATTTAATTTTAATATAACTGAATATAATAAAAGGAGCTTAAAGTGTTATCAAGAGCACCCAAAGGAACCAATGACATATTACCAAATCAGATAGATTATTGGTACTATGTTGAAGATATTATAAAAGATGTATTACAAACTTACGGGTATCGTGAAATAAGGACCCCTGCTTTTGAACATACAGAGTTGTTTGTTCGGGGAATCGGTGAAACAACGGATATTGTAAATAAGGAAATGTTTACATTTCAGGATAAAAAAGGGCGTAGTCTAACATTGCGTCCCGAAGGTACGGCACCTGTAGTAAGGGCATATCTTGAACATAATTTAGTGCGTGAAAATCCGTTAGTAAAATTATTCTATCTTGGTAGTATGTTCAGGTGTGAAAAGCCACAGGCAGGAAGATACAGGCAATTTAACCAGTTTGGCCTTGAGGCAATCGGCTCACAATCACCCCTGATTGATGCCGAGATTATTGAAGCTTCTCTGGCAATATATAAAAGATTGGGATTATCAAAACTTAATCTTGTGATTAACAGTGTAGGTTGTCGGGAATGCCGGCCTAAATATTTAAGTGAATTAAAAGGGTATTTTCAGGATAAAAAAGAATTATTATGCCCGGATTGCCGGGACAGATATGATAAAAACCCCTTGAGAATACTGGATTGTAAAAATACTCAATGCAGGATGCAGATTGAAAAAAGCCCGACCATTTTTGATTTTCTCTGTCAGGATTGCCAGGATCATTTTCAGAGATTAACTGAATATTTGGATGTGCTCGGAATTGCCTACCAGATAAATCCCTTATTAGTCAGAGGGCTGGACTATTATACAAAAACTGCATTTGAAATTATATCAGGTGAACTTGGTTCTCAAAATGCTGTAGGGGGCGGAGGCAGATACGACTATCTTGTAAGAGAATTAGGCGGAAAAGATACCCCGGCTGTGGGTTTTGCTGCTGGAATAGAAAGAATAATAGCCACTATGGAAAAACAGAAAGTAAAAATCCCGGTCTGGGCAGGAATAAAAGTTTTTGTTGCTACAGTCAGTTCCGAGGATATACCGGCTGCCTTTAAGATTATAAACAACCTCAGGGAAAATGGAATCAGTACTGAGACTGATTATCTGAATAAAAGTTTAAAAGCACAGATGAGGTTAGCAAATAAGTTAAATGTTTCATATGTATTGATTGTCGGACAGGAAGAATTGGCAGAACAGAAAATCACTATTAAAAATATGACAGATGGACATCAGCAAGCAGTTCCTCTAAAGGAAATATCGTCATATATTAGTAATAAATAAAAGAAAAGTTTCTTAATAATATTAAAAAAAGTTTTAATCTCTATTACAGCGAGGAGGGCATTAAATTAATGATTGATGTTAGAATATCAGATGTTGGAAATTATCAGGATAAAGAAGTCCGGATTAAAGGTTGGTTATACAATCAGAGGTCCAGCGGGAAAATAAAGTTTATGATTATGCGTGACGGGACAGGTTTTTTACAGGGAACACTGGTAAAAAACGAGATGGAAGAAAAATATTTTAACCTGCTGGAGGAAATAAATTACGAATCTTCCATTATAGTAGAAGGAGTAATCAAAGAAGATAAACGAGCCCCCAGTGGATATGAAATGTTAGTAAAGACAATTCAGGTTGTCCATAATGCCGAAAAGGATTACCCAATATCTCTTAAGAAGCACGGGGTAGGTTTTTTAATGAATTATCGCCATCTGTGGATGAGAACCCAGAGGCAGAATGCAATCTTAAGAATAAGAACAGAGATTGTAAAAGCTATTCATCAGTTCTTAAACCAAAAGGGTTTTTGTCTGATAGAATCACCAATTTTGACCCCTGCTGCCTGTGAAGGAACCACCACATTATTTGAAACAGATTATTTTGGAGACAAAGCTTTCCTTACACAAAGCGGGCAGCTTTATAATGAAGCATCTGCAATGGCATTTGGGAAAGTATACTGTTTTGGTCCAACTTTCAGGGCAGAAAAATCTAAAACCAGAAGACATTTGATGGAATTCTGGATGGTTGAGCCGGAAGCAGCTTTTTTTGATTTTAACGATAATAATAAATTGCAGGAAGAAATGATTGTTAATATTGTTGAACATGTCCTGAAAAATTGTTCTTTAGAATTAAAGACATTAGAACGTGATATTTCATTATTAGAGAATATCAAATCTCCATTCCCTTACCTTGCTTATGATGATGCTATCAAATTAATACAGAAAGAAGGAAGCCAAACAAAATGGGGTGATGATTTAACGGGTGAGGATGAAACAATAATATCACAGCAATATAAAAAGCCTGTATTTATTCACCATTTTCCTACAAAGTGTAAGGCTTTTTATATGAAACCTGACCCTGAAAGACCGGAAACGGTTTTAGGTGCAGACTTAATAGCCCCGGAAGGGTTTGGTGAAATAATTGGCGGTGGTCAAAGGATTGATGATTATCAATTGATTAAAGAAAGAATTAAGGAATTTAATTTACCTGAAGAAGATTATCAATGGTATATAGATCTGAGAAAATACGGTTCAGTTCCCCATTCAGGTTTTGGCCTGGGAGTAGAGCGAACTGTTGCCTGGCTGTGCAATTTATCACATATCAGGGAAACAATACCATTCCCGAGAATGCTGAATAAGATTTATCCATAAGATTGTATAACGTATAACGTATACCGTATACCGTTTTCCTCGTATTTCCCTCTCCCCTCGGAGGGAGAGGGCAGGGTGAGGGGTAAAACAGTTTTTAGTTCTTAGTTTACAGTTTTCAGTCAAATGCAAAATATAAGAAGAAACAAAGCTACAAGATAAAACAGTAGTTAGTCGTTGGTAGATAGTAGATAGTTTAATAGATTTGAATGCAGTAAAAAATTTTACTGTTGTCATTTCCCTCTCCCCTCGGAGGGAGAGGGTCAGGGTGAGGGGGATGAAATTAAAAGAAGAGGACTGAGAATTAAGTATAGTAATAAGTAGCAAGTACTGAGTGACAAGTGAGAGATGATTATCAGTTCTTAGTTTACAGTTTACAGTTTTCAGTTTTTTTCAGTTTATAGTT
>JAQVMU010000067.1:0-7158 GCA_028703475.1 Atribacterota bacterium
ATTCTTGACAGCCCCTGTGTAGATTGTAAATCCATGAGTTTTCAATTTTGCAAGAGAGATAATTACATCAGCCTCTTTAATAACCTGAGCCAGGGTAATCTGTTTTAGTATTTTTCCTTCCGGGTAAGAGAATTCTTCCTGCTGGAAGTTCCAGTTTAGCTGTGCCCCTGTTTTTTTTGCTACATCCTCCATCCCTGTTTCCCGATAGATTCCTTTTAACCAGCCTTTTGTGAAAGGACCACCAGGGCTGTCTGCAATAATTACTTTAGCACCAAGGGACTGCACCTGATTAACAATTGTTTCAACCAGAGCAGGATGAGTAGTAACACCGGCTTCCGCGGGTTTTTTCATGAGCAGATTGACTTTTAACAGCACTTTCTGCCCGGGTTTAATAATTTTATCCAAATTACCCAATTCCTGCAATAGCTTCACAGTTGCAGGCTGGATATCTTCCTTCTGATAACTCTTACATGGGGTAAAAACAACTTTATTCCCTGTCATAATCTTCCTTCTTACATCCAAATTTTTATTAATTTTTTGATTATATCAGAATTTTAGATAATTTAGAAATTTTACACATAAAAATAGAGGTCTTATTTTATTAATTTTTCTAATTTTCAATTAGCCTGTTAAATAAGTCCTTATTGATATTACCTCCGCTTAAAATAATCGCTGTTTTCTTACTGGAAAATATCCTGGGATTTTCCAAAACTGCAGCAACTCCAACTGCGCCGGCTCCTTCAGTAACTAAATTTTCCTTTTTCCACAACAGGGAGATTGCTTCCTTGATTGAGTCTTCCTTAACCAACAGGATTTTGTCAACATATTTTTGGATTAGTGGGAAAGTTATAGAATTTTGTTCAATTCCCCCGGCTAATCCCTCGGCAATAGTAGAGGTACAGGGGTATTCCTCGGTGGACAGAATCCTTCCTGCCTTAATGGAATGATAAATAGCCGAATCATTCTCTGCCTGCACTCCAATAACCTGAATTTCAGGAAAATTTTCTTTTATGGCTATACCTACTCCGGATACAAGCCCCCCACCTCCAACAGGTACCACCACATATTGTAAATCAGGACACTGTTTGGTCAATTCCAGTCCGATAGTACCCTGCCCGGCGATAATATCCGGATCATTATATGGGGAAATATATAGTTTACCCTCTTTTTCTGCTAACATTCTTCCATAAGCCTCTGATTGGTCTACTGATTTACCATAAATTATAAGTTGAGCACCATATTTTTGAATCAACTGCTTTTTTTTCTCCGGAGTTCCTTCAGGAACGATTATTTTTGCAGTCAATCCTAATTCCCTGGATGCTCTGGCTACTGCTTGTCCATGGTTACCTGAGGAGGCAGTTATAATTTCCTGCTGATTCTTCTTTATTTTGTTTAACTTATTGATTGCGCCTCTTATTTTAAAAGCATGGGTAATCTGCGTATTCTCCAATTTCAAAAACACATCTCCTTGAGTTAAATCGCTGAAGTAAAGAGATTTTTGCAAATCAGTTTTTTTAATAAGTTTATGAATATTCTCCCATGCCGAATAAATATCATTTAGATTCATTTGTCATTTCCTTTTCAATATTATATTAAAGAGATTTTGTTAGAAGTTTTCTTTCAGATAATCTGCAAATACGGACAGGCTTTTTCTTAATTTATCCGAATCCCCGCCAAAACCGATTCTGAGATGGTTGGGAATATCAAAACATTCCCCCGGAACTACCAGGAGTGATTTACGATTAAATAAATCCAGGGCAAGCTGTTCTGAGCTGATATGAATATTTTTCAATTTGGGAAAACACAAAACACCTGCCTCAGGAAGATAGTAATCAAAATACTTTTTATGTTCTTCAAACCATTCTTCTAATATTTTCCGATTTTTGCAGATAATGCTGTGATTCCTTGTAGAGATTTGCTTGAAATGATCCAGGGCGAAAGATGCCAGGTAATCATTGATAGGAGAGTTACTTATTGAAGTATAATCCTTCCAACTCCAGCACTCATCAATAACTTTTTCAGGGGCGGCAATCCATCCCACTCGGAGACCTGACAGTCCATATGCTTTAGACATACT
This sequence comes from Atribacterota bacterium, assembly GCA_028703475.1. Taxonomy (NCBI): domain Bacteria; kingdom Pseudomonadati; phylum Atribacterota; species Atribacterota bacterium. The sequence goes on from JAQVMU010000067.1 coordinate 2,078, forward strand.
CCCCACACTAATTGCCCTGTTGCTCAAAGATCTGGCATATGGAGGAACAATGCCTTCCTTGAAAATTAATTCATGATAAACCTCATCACAGATTACATAAAAATCATACTCTTCTGCCCATTGCAGAATAGTCTTTAGTTGCTGTTCATTAATTACAGCACCGGTGGGGTTATTGGGTATGTTTAAGACAAGCAGCCTGGTTGTACTGTCAATCATTTTTGATAATTTTTCTAAATCCGGCTGGAAACAGTTCTCATAAGACAATTTCCAGTACTCCACTTGTGCGCCACGGGCTTCAGCTATTGAATATAGGGATTGATAGGCTGGCCAGAGCACAATTACTTTATCACCTTTATTGGCTAAAACATTAGATAAAAGAAAATCTGCCTCAATAGCCCCGGTTGTAACAAGAATATTTTCTGCAGAAGTATCAGGACCATATAGATTTGCAATTTTATCTCTCAATAAATCACTGCCTTCAGTAGGATTATATCCGATTTTAATTTTAGCAATATCCTGTAACAAATCTACATTCGGATTTAATTTGTTTAATTCTTCAAGTGTAAACGGTTTCGCATCTGTTTCAGCTAATTCATATTTTGCTTTGGTTTCATAAGTATTCAGCCATCGTTCTACCTGGAATGGTTTAATTTTCATTTTATTCTCCTCAGAAATAGACAACTTAGTCTGTTAATTATTGAAAAATCTCGCCCCGGAATCATTGATATTTTTCCGGAAGCGAGATATTTTTACAAGTTTACATTAATTAAGAGTATTTAACACAATTAAATAATTTAATTTGCCATCATGCATTCAGCTAAATTTTGAGTGAATGCTTCCAGGTCTTCATCTAACAGGTCTCCATATTCACCATAGCAATCAGAAATTTTGTTTAAATCTCCCATGAAATAGGCATTTACCAGATTGTCCCAGATTGGAGTCTGTTGGATTTTTGCCAGTCCTTCATTGATTAATGGAAGAATTTCTTTCGGGTCACCTTTTTGGACATAGAAAACATATTCTTCCTCGGTATTAATGGTTCCGACAATTTTGATAGGATTGTGTTTAGTAAATGCTTCAGCAGCAGGGGTATCAGCAACAAAGGCGTCAATGCGGCCATTGACTAAATCCATAATGCCCAGGTCATTGGTTTCATATAATTCTACTTTAATATCTACATCTGCTCCAACAAGGTTTTCTTCCAGCCAGTCTGCCTGTGTTGTTCCTCTCTGGGCTCCAACACTATTTCCACCTGCTAAGGCAGTTGCTATGTTTAAAGCAGAGTCTTCCACTACCATAACCCCCTGACTGCCAGACCAATAAGTATTGGATGCATCTGCTACTTCTAATCGCTCCGGTGTTAAGGTGGCCCCTGCAGCCATAACATCGATTCTACCGGATTGAATGGCAGGAATCAGGGAATCAAAGCCAATATCATTGATTTCTATCTCATATCCCTGAACCCGGGCAATTATTTTCATTATATCCATATCAAATCCCACAAAATTGTTATTTGCATCAATCCATTCAAAAGGCGGCCAGTCGGCTGAAGTTCCCACTACAATTTTTTCAGGTGCAGCTGAAACGGTAAGAACACTTGAAATTAATAGAACAATAATAATTGAAAGACTTATTTTTACTAATTTATTAAACATTATTTCTTATCCTCCTTAATAATATTTTAAAAATAATTAACTGTATATGATTTAAGTTTATTAAAAATTATCGCCCCCTTATTTATATATTTTTTGTTATGGTTTTAACAATCTATTTAATCAGGGATTAATTAAAGTCCCGGGATACGGAACTTTCTTTCAATCACATCCAAAAATTTAGATAAAATTGAAACCAGTACAAGATATATCAATGCAACTATGATAAAAACTTCAAATGTTCTAAAATTACGGGATGCAATCAATCTGCCTTGAGACATAATTTCCGGAGCCTGTATCATATAAGCCATGGATGAATATTTTAAAAGATAAATAAGTTCATTTGACCAGGATGGAATAACTAAACGAAACATTTGGGGTAAAACAATATGTCTTATTGTTTGAAACTGACTCATCCCAATAGAATAGGCAGCAGTCAATTGTTCTTTTTTTACAGATTGAATAGCACCCCGGAAGTATTCTGCCTGATAGGCGGCACTGTTTAAACCCATTCCGATAATAGCTGCAATAAATGGCGACAACATAACACCTACTGAAGGCAGACCAAAATAAAGGATAAATAGTTGGGTTAATAAAGGTGTTCCCCGAATTATCTCTACAAAAAAGGTACAGATAGCATAGAATAGTTTATTCCCGTAAACTCTCCCCATAGCAACAGGAATGCCTAATAAAATACCGATTATTATAGATATAACGGTTAATTGAATAGTAACCGCTGTACCTTCCATTAATTTTGGCAGTATATCCCAGGCAAGTGAGATAAAACTCATTTTTCTTTACCCCCATAGAGCTCGGTAATCTTATGTAAAAATTCCCGTGTCCTTGGATTTTCAGAATCATTAAACATCTTATCCGGTTTGCCCTCTTCCACAATAAAGCCATTTTCCATAAATATAATGTCATTTGCTACTGCACGGGCAAAACCCATTTCATGTGAAACAACCACCATGGTCATTCCCATTTCAGCAAGTTTGGTCATAACATTTAACACTTCTCCGATCAGCTCAGGGTCAAGTGCAGATGTGGGTTCATCAAAAAGTATCAGTTTTGGATTCATTGCCAGTGCCCGGGCAATTGAAACACGCTGTTGTTGTCCCCCTGATAATTCAGCAGGATACGAACTTACCTTATCAGCCAATCCCACTTCATTAAGTTTTTCCATACTTATCTCAGTTGCTTCATTTTTTGGTATTTTTTTAACTACTGATAACCCGATACGGACATTATCCAAAACGGTCAGATGGGTAAACAGGTTAAAGTGCTGAAAGACCATTCCAATTGAAGAACGGATTAAATTAATATCAGTCTTTGGATTGGTAATCTCGGTATCTTCCAACCAAATGCGTCCTTTGTCAGGCGGGGTTAGCTGGTTAATACATGTTAGCAAAGTACTCTTGCCGGTACCTGAAGGTCCGATAATTACCGTAGTATCACCTCTGTTTACCTGGAAAGAAATACCTTTTAGTACTTCCAGTTTTCCATATCTTTTGTATACATTTTCAGCTTTTAGAATAACATCTGGCATTTTAAATCCTTTCTAAGACAGATTGATGTTTAGTTGTTTTAATTTCATATCCCGGAATCCTGTATTTTTCTTCAAGGAGTTTTAAACATTGATTACCGACAAAGACCAGCACAAAATAGATTAAGGCACAAAAAGTATATATTAATAATGCATTCCCAAAAGTCCTGGCAACAATGTAACGGCCTTGTCTTAATAATTCTGTAACCCCTACTGCGTATGCTAATGAGCTGTCTTTCAGGACAACAGCATATTCATTTGCCCAGGGTGGGATAGATAGCCTTAATGCCTGGGGTAGAATGACATGCCTTATCGATTGCAATGTGTTCATACCCAGGGAACGGGCTGCTTTCATTTGTCCTTCGCCTATTGATTGGATTGCCCCTCTGAATATTTGAGATTGATAGGCCGCAGAGCGTAATCCCATTGCCAGGATTGCAGCTACGAAAGGGCTCATGTTTATATTAAAGAATGAGGAACCAAAGTAGAATAAAAAAAGTAAAACAAGAGCAGGAACCGCCCTGAAAAAACGCTCAAATGGTTGAATAAGTAAAATATTGATTATCCGAGAACCATATACTCTTCCCAGTGCCAGGATTATTCCCAAAACAAAGCCCAAACTTAAAAAATATAAAGTAAGAATTACAGTAGTGACTGTACCTGATAACAAGGATGGTAATCCTTGCCAGATTAAGTTTAATTGTTCCATTTATATTTTATACTCCTGAATATAGGCTATTTTTTCTCAAGAATAACCAAAAATAAAAAATCCCGCAACCTCTTTATATATTATATTAAATATATAAAAAAGGGGCGAGATAAATTTCCCGTGGTACCACCCTGATTGGAATAAAAAAATATTTTAATCTTTCCCACTCATTTAAGTTCTGTAAAGGCAACTAACCTGTATTATTTATAGTTTGAGGCTCTATTTCAGCAACAACAGTTAAGGTAATCTCACAGAGCAATACCCTCACTTGCTAACCGGTTGTGCTTACTCTCCCCAGTAATTTTCAAGTTAGATTTTATACTATATTAAGTCTTTATATAATTTTTGTCAAGCAAACACTAACCGGTAATGATGTGTTAAAATAAAGAAAGAACTGTAAGAAAATTCCTGTTTCTAATTATTTAAAAGGAGAAAAAATGAAAAAACCAGTACAAAGAGTTGCCGCAATCCATGATTTATCAGGATTCGGCAGAGTTTCCCTGGCAGTGGTTATTCCAATTTTATCCACCATGGGCATCCAGGTTTGTCCATTGCCCACCGCAGTTCTTTCAACACATACCGGTAGTTTTAAAAATTATAAATTTATTGACTTAACCACACATATGACAGAATATATTGCACACTGGAAAGAAATTAACATTGATTTTGATTGTATCTACAGCGGGTTTTTAGGTTCCCCGCAGCAGATAGATATTATCTCGCATTTTATCGATGACTTTGCCAGGGAAGATACCCTGGTTGTTGTTGACCCGGTAATGGGTGACGGAGGAAAATTATATTCGTCAATGAACCAGAACATGGTTAGAGAAATGCGCAAGTATATACAAAAAGCAGATTTAATTACACCTAACTATACAGAAGTACTTTTCCTGCTGGGCGAGAAAGAGACTAAAACAATCAATGATGATCTAATAAAGGATTACCTGAGACGATTGGTAGATATGGGGCCAAGAATAGTAATTATTACCAGTGTTCCAACCCGGAATAATACAAGTGTTACAAATGTTATTGCCTACAATAAAGATGACAAACGGTTCTGGAAGGTTAAATGTAATTATATACCTGTTTATTATCCCGGTACAGGGGATGTTTTTACCAGTGTGGTTGTGGGCAGTTTATTACAGGGAGACAGTCTTCCTATTGCAATGGATAGAGC
>JAQVMU010000067.1:7258-8811 GCA_028703475.1 Atribacterota bacterium
TCATTTATTTGTATATTCCAGTTTAACAATATCCATGAATATCCATTTCTTAATAATGATTCCAGGGAATAACCCAGTGCCTCAGAATGACCACCGGCAATATCATTAAGATAATCTATCAATATAACAGGATCTGTCTTCTGTCTGCAATGTTCACTATCAGGAAAATAAAATTTAGAGGTTTTTTCAAAAATCTGTTTCATCTTTTATCAAATATTATTCATAAATTTAGAAATTGTACAATATGACTGAATTTACCATCATAAATTATAGCATATATAGCCATAATAGATTCAAAATATAGAAAGAATTAAAAAATATTAGTAATTCGCAATAATTTCTTTTAACTCTGCTATCTTTTTTAAAGCCTCATCTTTTCCCACTTCAATAATTTTCACTCTTTCTTTTTCTTTCATCAACAAAGAAACTTTTCCCTCATACTCTGGTGCTATAACAAAATCAGCATCTACCAGAGAAGGTTCTGTCAGGTCTTCTATCATAATATCTATACTACGTTCGGCAATAGAAAATATATCATAAGAATCTTTTTTTTCGTCTTTGATTCCTCTCAGGCTTACTGCAATAATAATATCAGCTCCCATTTGTCGAACCACATCAACCGGAACAGGGTCTTTCAAACCACCATCAACTAACAGTTTGTCTTCAAATTCAAAAGGAGAAAACATCCCTGGAATAGAAATAGATGCCGCGACAGCATTAGAAACCTTACCTTTATCCATAATAATTTTTTCACCGGAAATCAAATCTGTTGCCACTGCCTTAAAAGGTATTTTTAAATCATACTCAAAATGTGCCCAATTGGAGATGCTGTCAAATTTATCCCTAATGCCGGTGGTAGAAATAAGACCTCTTGGCCAGCTTGGATTTACTAATATCTTTGGAAGATTAATTGAGAATCCCAAAACATTTTTATTTTGCTTCTGCTCTAATTCAAATTGCATATTTTCAAAGGTTATATATTCTGTAAAATCCTCTTTTAGAAGAATATCTTCAATTTTTTCAATGGGAAAACCCAGGGCATATAAAGCCCCTACAAGGCTACCAATACTAGTACCTGCTATATAATCAATATTTATACCTTCCTTTTCCAGTATCTTGATCACACCGATATGGGCAAATCCTCGGGCTCCTCCTTCACCCAAAGCTAATCCGATTTTAGGCTCGCCCTTCGCAGCTGATATTCCTGGAAAGAGCAGAATAAATACTACTATTATTAAGATATACTTATAAATATAATTATTTTTCCTTATCATGCTTATCATTATAGATGATTGCCCATACCCGCGCAAGTAATAAAACAATGGGAAAAAATGAGCAGCCGTTAGCTGTCGGTATTTAGTATTTATTTTTCTGAAAACCGTTAACTGACTACTATTATATTTAACCAGCAAGCCGCCTAACTGTTCCCCTCTCCCCTTGGAGGGAGAGGGTCAGGGTGAGGGGGAGAAAATGAAAGAAGAGCATTGGTTGCAAAATAAATTTTTTAGTTATTTTATAGTACTTTAATTACTTGAATTATAATTTTTATTTCT
>JAQVMU010000068.1 GCA_028703475.1 Atribacterota bacterium
TAACCGCTACAGCTCCTGAATCCTCGGCAATTTTAGCTTGCTCTGCATTAATTACATCCATAATTACGCCGCCCTTAAGCATTTGAGCTAACCCTTTTTTGGTTTTTTCAGTAGATATTTCACTCATTTCATATTCCTCCCTATTTATACTAATATTTAGATTGTTTTTCTTCTTTAATAATCTTAATTATAATATACCTGTAATTCAGTTTAAATAAAATAGATTGTTATAACTTTGAAGTTATAACAATCTAAAATGGATTTAAAAATTGTAAATATAATAGCTTTCATTCATTTATTTTGTTTCAGAAGCAAAAATTATTAGAAATTAAAATATTTAATTTACTTAACTGTCATTCTTGAAAATCTGTCTTCCAAGTAAAGCCTGAGACAATGTCACCTCATCAGCATATTCTAAATCTCCTCCGATAGGAACACCATAGGCAATCCTGGTAATTTTTATACCCAGAGGCTTAATAAGTTTAGCTATGTAAGATCCGGTAACTTCTCCCTCAATATTAGGATTAGTAGCCAATATTACTTCTTTTATTTTTTCCTTATTCAATCTTGACATAAGATGATCAATAGTTAAATGGTCAGGCTCAACGCCATCTAAAGGAGATATAGCCCCCTGCAAAACATGATATAGTCCTTTATATCCACCGGTTTTCTCTATTGCCATTAGATCCCTTGCTGTTTCTACAACACATATAGTGTTTTTTTCTCTATTATCATCACGGCATATCTCGCAAATACTTTGATCAGTAAGATTATGGCACACCTGGCATCTTTTTACCTGTTCTTTAGCACTTATAATTGATTGTGCTAAAAATCTCGCCTCTTCTTTCGGGATATTTAAGATATATAAGGCTAATCTTTGTGCTGTTTTTGGACCAATGCCCGGCAGTTTTGATAATTCATCAATAAGTCTGGCTAAAGGTCTGGTATATTTGTAAGCCATACTGTTTTCCTCTAAGTAATTGTAATATTAAAACATTCCAGGTAGATTCATGCCACCGGTAAGTTTACTCATTTCTTCATTAACCATTTCTTTAGACTGTCTGACACCTTCATTTACTGCTGCTAAAACTAAATCTTCAAGCATTTCCTTGTCTTCAGGGTCAATAATATCAGGGTCAATTTTAATCTCTTTAATTTCCTGTTGACCATTTATTACTAATTCAACCATCCCTCCGCCTGAAGCAACCTTGATTTCCTTCTGTGCTAACTGTTCCTTCATTTCTTCCATTTTTTTCTGCATTTGCTGGGCTTGTTTCATCAAAAATTTCATATCCATTATAAATAACCTCTTTAATTAATCTTCTATTATATTTCCACCAAATAAATCACGAGCTTCTTCCAGAATTCCATTATCAGATATAGTTGATTCTTCAATGTTTTTTTTCTTTTTCTTGTTTGCCTCTGGAATATTTGAATCATGATTCCCGGGATATTTATTTTCTTTTTTATTCTCATTCTTTTCTAATTTGTAATTAGAATATACTTTATTATTTTTTTTTGAGATAAAGCAATTCAGCCTGATATCAAGATTGGCTACTTCTTTTAATACCGCCTCAACTTTTTCCCTGTTTTCTCTCTTTTCCAGACTTTCTTTATGAAAAAGGCAATCATGATGAAAACCAATCATCAGCTGATTATTCTCAATAAATACTTCACTGTTTGCACTTAAAAAAGCATATAATGAAATTCTTTCTTTTTTTACTCTGGATAAAACCTTAGGCCAAATTTCACTAAATTCAAATTGCTCCTTTACCACTTCATTGCTCATTTTATTTTTATTAATATTGTTGGCTGGTTTTTTAAATATTGCTTTTACTGTTTTTATTTCACTCCCAACTTCCCGATGATTACTGCTATCCTCTTCCTTCTCTTCAATAAATATCTTATTATTATCAATTGTGTTTTTAGTAATTTTCTTAACCTGGCCTGTTTTACCACTCTGGGTTAATTTTACAATTAATAATTCCAGTAAAATCCAGGGATAGTGGTGGTATTTTATTTTATCTTCTATTTTGTTTAGTTCTTCAATTATATTCAGTATGGATTGTACATCAGTTCCTGCTATTAACTTAGTTATTTTTTCTGAATCTTTTTCTTCTAATAAAGTATTTTTTCCCAAAATTTTGATTAGTGACAATTGGTGTACATAGATAATCATATCCTGGACAAACTGATGTAAATCTACTCCTTCTTTTACTAATTTATCAATCAATTCTAAACCATTATTAGAATCATGGTTTAGAATGGCCCGGGTTATTTGAAAAAACAATTCTTTTGGAATAATTCCTAAAATTTCTTTAACTTCTTCAAAACTCACTTTGTCCTCACTACTAAAGGCAACAACTTGGTCTAAAATACTCTCTGCATCCCTCATGGAACCAGTCGCGCTCTCGGCAATTAATCGAAGAGAAGGTAAATCAATTTTTAATTTTTCCTTATCAATTATTCTTTTTAATTTTAAAACAATTTCATCTATGGAAATTCTTCTAAAGTTAAAGCATTGACAACGTGATAATATTGTATTAGGAACTTTCTGAGGTGCTGTTGTAGCAAATATAAACAATACTTCGCTTGGTGGCTCTTCTAAAGTTTTAAGTAAAGCGTTAAAAGCTTCATTAGTGAGCATATGAACTTCATCAATAATATAAACCTTGTACTTTCCTTCTGCAGGTGCGAAGCCAATCTTACTTCTCAGCTCCCTGATTTCATCAATACCCCGATTTGAAGCACCATCAATTTCAATTACATCTAGTGATTGGCCACTATTAATTCTGATACACTGAGAGCATTTATTACAAGGATGATCGGTAGGTCCTTCCTGGCAATTAAGAGCTTTTGCCAGTATACGAGCAGTGGTTGTTTTTCCTACACCTCTTGGTCCTGAGAAAATATAAGCATGTCCAATACGGTTAAGTTTAATAGCATTCATCAGGGTTCTGGTAATATGTTTTTGCCCAACAATATCCTCAAAAAGTTGGGGTCTCCATTTTCTATACATTGATTGGTATTGAACCATTGAAATTCCTGTCGCAATTCTAATAAATTTTAAAAGATGACCGTGCCCTATCGTCGACCTATTCTCCCAAGCGATATTAAAACAGTTAACTCCAGCCAGGCTTACCTACGGCACCCAAAGAGATTTGCTTACCGCTGCTTCCTTCCGGACCTGACGGAATTTGCAATTCTTTGCTGCATAGGACCCAGCTTTCATCGTCACTTATTTCAGTCAGACCTTAAAAAAATAAGACCTCGGATAGGCTTTCAACCCTGCTGTAGCGGATTGCAGGTACAGGGCACCGCTAACTCCCCGTCTAGCACGATCATCGCTTTTGTCTGTAAAATATGGCGGAGAGGGCGGGATTCGAACCCGCGAGGCAGCTTTTGGCCGCCCAATCGCTCTCCAGGCGATCCCGTTATGACCACTTCGGTACCTCTCCGTATACTGTTCCTATTACTTATGATAAACAGGATAAGTTTTCCTGTCAATTGTGTGGTTTTATATTTTGCTTATATTTATAATAAAAGCGAAAGACAGAATAATATTGTAATACATTTTTTATAAAAAATCTACCTTCATTGATAATTATATAATGAATTAACCCCAAAAACCCCTTGATAATTAGGTCTAAAATAAAGCCTGATCTTATCTTCTTCGATTAACACCGACTTTTTTACAATAGCTGATAATCTTGCATTGGGAGCAGATAGGTGATATTGGTTTACAGATAATCTGGCCATGTGCTACCAAATAAGTATTAAAAGAAATCCAGTGTTTTCTCGGTAATAATATCTTTAAATCATGTTCAGTTTCCTCAGGACGTTTTGTATTAATTAGGCCAAGTCGATTAGAAATTCTGTGAACGTGGGTATCAACTGTAATGGAATCAATGTTAAATGCAATGCCCAAAACAAGATTTGCTGTTTTCCTGCCCACACCGGGGAGTTGAAGCAAATACTCAAGCCTATCAGGCACTATTCCATTATATTCATTTAAGACAATTTCAGCAATCTTCTTAATATTTTTCGCCTTTACCCGGAAAAATCCTACCGGGTAAATCAGGTCAGCAATTTCTTCTTCTGTCAATTGAGTGAGTTTTTTTGGATTAGAGGCCTGACCAAACAATCTTTCTGAAGCTTCAGCGGTTACCTCATCTTTGGTCCTGGATGAAAGAACAGTACTAATTAAAATACGGTATGCGTAGTTATCCCCCTTTTTTATCTGATTCATTAAAGGAAAATGGTCCTGAAAACTTAATTCTCTTGACAATTTATCCATTAAAATATCAAAATTCACCCTCTTTGCATAAGGCAGTATCATCGGTTCGCTCCTGCTATTCTACTATTAGAAAAATATTTTACTTTATCTTTTTGCTAATTACTCTTTAAAGATCTAATAAAGAATATAATATCATCAATATTTTCTCTTCGAGTAAAGTCTACCGGTTTATTATAGGCATTCAGCATCCCTTTTTCGTCCGCAGTCAAACTCTTTTTTCTTTTTAATTTTAGTTGTAATAACTTCATTAAGAACTTATCAATTAATGGTAATTTATTATAATTAAAACCACCGCGAAGATAAAAAAATTGTATTTTCCCCAATTGCTCTCCGGAAAAATTATTATTTTTTATTTCTTCTATCGTGTCCTCTCGATAAGGAGTTGCCCCTACCGCAAATACAACTAATATCTTCTCTTTTAATAGATTCCAATCATCCTTAATTAGCTTTATACCTTCTATGCCAACAGCATGCAGGCTTCCACCATAAATAATAACATCATAATCTTTAAAGTTTTCTTTATTAATTTCTTGGTAATTATAAATATCTGCAGATAACTCTTTTGCTATCCATTGTGCATATTTCTCTGTAAAGCCTGTTTTGGATTTATATACAACCAGATATTTCATATTATATCCTTTTCTAATTTTTTATAATTGATGTTATTTGGAAAAAATATTATTAAGTCTTAATTGTTAAAATTTTTATTTAATTTTAATACAACATTTAATTTTTACTGATTTTCTTTATGAAATAAACTTTGTTTCCCTGCTGGGTCTTGGCACTTTTATAACCATAAACGATAATTCTTCATCACTCTCGTTATACCAGCAATGTACAATATCTTTAGGACTTTCTATAAGGGTATTGGCCTCAACTACTTTTTTCTCATCTCCTATTTCCACTACCCCTATACCCCGTAAAACATAAAAAGCCACATCTACCGGTGTAATATGTTTTTTCAAAGATTGCCCTGGATTTAAAGTAATTACAGAAATTACTGCATTCTCGGTATTATAAAGATTCCTGGCATCAACATTATGGGCAGTTTTCATGATAGGAATATCTGAAAGTTTTTTTATAATCATTTTATTAAATCCTCCTCCTGCTTATTTGTTTTTTATTAGCATATCACATTTCATTTGATAGTAGCTGTAACTTTTGTAACTTTTTACAAATTACAAGTTTATCTTTATGAAAATACTTCCTTATCTTTTTTGGATATTTTTTCTTTTCTTGTTTTTATCCTTACTATCATTTTTTTTATCACAATATTCCATAAAAGTTTTTTAATACTTACAAATACTTCCGCTTCTTTCGGTTTTTCCTCTACCTTTTCTGCCTGATTCTCAAACTTCTTTCTATCTTCCTATTCTGTCCATCATATTTATTTAATTTTAAACAAATTAGTATATTTAAAATTACCGAATTTAAATAATTACCTGAAGAATACTAATGGTTTATTAATTTGAAAAAATAATTAGCCTGCCATTAATAGTAACATCCCTGAAATCAAACTCATTTTAATCCAATAAATCGCTTTCTCAGTATAAAAAAAGACATGGGTAAAATCATTCTTATAATACCATTTCCCAAAATCAACATCTTCCCCAAAAAGTTCTGTCTTAAAATATAGTCTCCCTTTTTCATTCAACATTTTTTTTAATTTCTTAAATTCATAATAAGGTTTATGAAAATGTTCAATTACTTCGCAGCAGACAATATAATCATACTTTTCTTTCAAATAATACGGATAATTATAAAAATAGGGATCATAAGCTTTTATATTATAAGAACAATCAAATAACATTTTTGTAATTACTGGACCTGGGCCAGCTCCATAATCTAATCCTTTATGATGTTTTTGAAAATCATCGGTTATAGCAGATATAAGAGGTTTAACAAAATTTTGATATCTTATATCATTTACATCATTATTATGTTCTAAATATCTTTTCTTTTCTTCTGCAGAGGAAGGATAATTATTCCTACCTAACATAATGCTCTCACAATTTTTACATCTGAAATAAGAACGATTCTGAAATCTTCCATAAAAATATATTTTTCCACTGCATAAGGAACAGAAACTTGAACAATTATTATTAAATTTTACCATAATCCAACCTTCACTGAATTTATCAATATATCATTTTCATGTCAAAAATTTTATATTAAGGCCATATTGCCAGTTTGACGCCCACAGCCGATAGAAAAAAGGAAATAATAAATCGAAATTTACTCTGGGGTATTCTATCAACAATTTGTCTGGCAATTTTCGCACCTATAAATGAAGTGGCAATAAAAAGTGGCAGACCCCACCATAGTAATTCTGACAATTGTGCACCACCTGCAAAATAGGTAACAATCCTGGTTGAATCAACTAATAGCCCAATAGCTCCGGCAGTAGCAATATAAACCTCTTTTGGCAGGTTGAAAGCAGAGAGAAACATACTGCGAATTGCCCCTCCAATACCGAAAACCCCCGCAAAAAATCCTGACAATGAGCCTCCAAGCAGAGCAGTTGTATTAACTGCCGGAACCCTGAAGTCAGACTGTAAAATTAGAAAAAGCGCATATCCGAAAAGAAATATACCTAAAATACGCAGAAGAATCTCTTCGTTTGAACCTAACGAAAGTGATGCTCCAAGATAACTGGTTAAAAATCCTGTTAACCCGAAAAGAAGAAGTAATCGCAAATTGAAACCTTTGCGAAAAAGAACTATTTTCCATACATTACCAAACCAATGAATAATTGAAACTAAAAATATCGCCTCGATTGGCGGGAAAAAGATAGCCAAAACCGGTATCATTACCGTGGAAATACCAAAACCGGTAATAGTGCCAATAACAGATGCTATAAGCGTTAATACAGTAATAGAAAAAATTATCATCTCATAACCTCAATTTGTTTTTTTATCTCTGGAAATCATCTTTTAAAAATCAACCCCTGATCCTATTCTTCTTAAAAAGATTTATCCAGAATAATAAACTGTATTAATTTCTGTGGCCTGTAATTGATGGTGCCGGAACTGATAATACAAGATAATGCTATATAGTATAATTCAGCTATTGAATTTCTGCTATACAATCATAATTACTATATTATTTAAACATTTGTCTCAGTCTCGAAGCTCTTTCTTTTATTGATTGATTATGCTCCTCTTCAGAAATATCAGGATCTCTCAGATTGATATACCTTTTACAGGGAAGTTCAGGACAATAACCACAGTGAGAATATCCCCTTTCAATAACCGCACATTGATACAGAGGGCAAATTTTATCTAGAAAAGCTTCTTGTGCCCAGAAAGTTGATCCTCTAACAGCTTGACAGCCTTTGCAATGGTTATTGAAATATTCACATTGGTCACATAATAATCCGCAAACAGATAAAACTTGAGTCATCTTAGCACCTCCTTAAAAGATAATTGTCAATTTTTACATCTGTCTATTTAAATAATTTTCTTGTATAGTATTAAATCTTTTGACATGTTTTCATTAACCAGGATCGCTGTCCATTTCATAATATTGTTATTTTTCAATTATAGACCCCTCAATGATACTATGGTAATCCAGTAGTTATCATTAAAATACTTGATAAAATCATACCAATACCGAAAATATAATCAACTATAATCAGGTTTCTACGCGATTCCGGGGAAATCGGTTTTTTAAGCAAAAAATAAATTGCCAAGAAAAAAGTATAGGCAAAAAAATAATAAAATAGCCCTAATACTATAATAGTCTGCTCTTAATATCTGTTTCAAGAAGAATAGGCTAAGAAAACTGATAATTAATCCTAGAACTGGATAAAACAATATATGATCAAAATTAATGGGCTCGTGAATCTCTTTAACAAATACCTCATTGTTCAATTGACCTAAAAGGGTATCTTTTAATAATTCAAATTTTTCCTCAAAAGCATTTATATAATGATACTTATAATTACGAAAAGATATATACATTTCTCTAATAGTACCATCTGTTCGTCATTTTATCTCCAGCGAATTAATTTCTAATATGCAATATTTTTCAACATGTGTTCCTTTCTGCCTTTCAATTTTCCAACCCAATATACGAATTATTTCAATAATTCTCCTGATAAAACACTGGTAGTTTTGATATCTTTCATTAGCAGAGAGCAAGTCAAGCCTTTCTTTATCCAACTGGCGGAGAGGGCGGGATTCGAACCCGCGAGGCAGGGATTAGCTGCCTACTCGATTTCGAGTCGAGCGCCTTCGGCCGGACTCGGCCACCTCTCCATTTATTTAATTTCTTAAATTATTATGCCGGTATTATCTTCTTTCCTGAAAAAAATTCTTCAATAATGCTCCGCATTCCTCTTCTAAAATCCCGCCTTTTATTTCAACATTATGATTAAATAAATTTTTCTTAAATAAATTTACTA
>JAQVMU010000069.1 GCA_028703475.1 Atribacterota bacterium
ACTCAAAAAAAATTAAAAGAAAAAAGTAATGTTATGATGCAGGGATAAGTAGTTTTCAGTAATAAATCCATAACATTTCCTTGGTCTGCTTTCAGAAAGCTTGCAATGACAAAGACACAGTATACCGTATAGCTTATTACGTATAACGTTTGAATACAATAAAAAACTTGTCAGCAAATACAAGACGTGAGAAGAATATAAGGATATGGAATAACAAAGATGCAGGGTTGCACGAATGTAAAATTAGTATATGGTATTTGGTATATAGTATAATTTCAATATGGTTAAGAGTTAAGAACTGATAAGTGATGGGTTCAAAGGTCAGTTGCGGCTTTTTGATCGATGATAATAGTCACATCCTGATGAAGCTGCAATACAGTTGCCGGTACCTCAGTGCTGACAGGTCCCTTAATAGTTCTTTCAATTGCATGGGCTTTTTTTCTACCATTGGCTAATAAGATAATTTTTTTTGCTTTCATTATAGTTCCAATTCCCATAGTAATCGCTTGTTTGGGTACTTCTTGAATATTATTAAAATACTGGGAATTTGCCCGGATGGTTGCTTCTGATAAGTTGACCAGATGAGTCTTGCTATTTAAACCAATGGCAGGTTCATTAAATCCCAGATGTCCATTATCCCCAATACCCAATATTTGCAGGTCAATCCCGCCATTTTTTTGAATAAGATTTTCATATTGATTGCATTCTTCCTTAATATTTTCAGTTACCCCGTTTAGTAGGTGTATATTTTCTTTTTTGATGTTGATATGTTTTAAAAAGTTATTCCACATATAATAATGATAACTCTGTGGATGTTTGGATGATAAGCCGTAGTATTCATCCAGGTTAAAAGTAGTGATTTTAGAAAAATCTATTTCGCTTTTATTAAACATGTTAATCAGTTCCTGATACATTCCAATCGGGGTTTGACCAGTAGCCAAACCCAGGACGGTATTTTTCTTCTGTGTAATCTGGTCGGCAACCAGCTGAGCCGCTTGAACACTGAGTTGGCGATAGTTTCTGACAGTCACAACATTCATATATCTTCTCTCCTGAATTTAACTCACCCTGAAACTATAAAATTATATTTCAAAGTATTTACTTAATTTTGGAATAAATAAAAGTAAAGATAAGGTTTAATTATTTATATTTTATATAATCCAACTCACTATATATGGGAAATTTCCCAACTAGTGGTTTTATATAATCAATGTATTCCTTAGTTACAAAGTTTCCACAGTCATTAATATATTTATCATCCATTGGCTTTATTTTTAAGGCTGTATCTTCAAAGGGAACTGTACTTAATTTTATCTGATAAGGGAAAGAATTAGTCCGTATAATAGAAACCATTACTCCCGATATACTCTCTTCGGCTAACTTTATAGCTTTCACTCCACAGGCATAGGCTTCTTCCAGGTCTACCCTGCTTGCCCTGTCTATAGCACACATGGATAAAGACTCAGTTATCTGGAATTCACCTCTGAAATCTGTTTCCTGATGGATAATCTTGTGTAAATTAAGTGCAGCACTTCCTCCACCCATGGCTCCAAATTCAAAATCATTATTGCTATTCTCTGAATGCAGACTGGCTACAAATCTATCATCTTTCCATTTTATACCTTCACCGCAAACTATATATACCCATCCGTATTTTTTTATACAATCCTCTACATCAGACAGGAATCCTTCTCTGGAGAAAGGTCTTTCGGGAATATAGATAAGATGAGGAGCATCTGATTCCTTTTTTTTTGCCAGTGCTGCTGAAGCAGCCAGCCAGCCGGTATCTCTTCCGACAGTCTGGAAAACAACATATTTATCTACACTCTGCATATCCCGGGCAAGTCTGCCTGCCTGCTGTACCGAAAGACAAGTATATCGTGCTGCAGAAGCAAATCCGGGGGCATGGTCAGTGCCACAAAGATCATTATCTACTGTCTTTGGGATTCCGATTATGCAAACCTGATAATTTTTTTCTTTACAATATTGTTCAATCTGCTTATTGATTTGCATGGTTCCATTGCCTCCGATAAGAAAGACATAACCAATATTATGTTTTTGAAGCTGTTTCAGGATGAGAGGAAAATCATCTTTTTTCAGAATATATCTACAAGAACCCAGGATTGAGCCAGGGGTTTGCCAGAGCGATTGAAGGACTTCGGGGTTTTCTGTCCCCAGATCAATAATTTTATCTTCCAGTAAACCTATAATTCCGTCTCTCATTCCCAAAATATGATTTATTTTTTTTGATTTAAGCCCTGCTTGAATGAGCCCGCAAAGACTCGAATTAATTACAGAGGTTGGCCCACCTAACTGACCAATAACAGCATTTTTTTTCATTAAAAATCCTTATTTCTATATAAATTTTTATTGCTTAAATATATTACATAGATAAACATACAGGCATAGAAATTGTTTTTTTTACCTATTTACTTATTGTATTTAATGTGCATATATGAAAACTATTGCCGGTATTTTGAATAGGTATCAAAGCCTACGGCTGAAAGGATTATAGCCCCTTTAACGACATACTGAACATAAATATGTATACCCATAAGATTGAATACATTAGCAATAATGGTCAGTAACAAAACACCAATGAGTGTCCTGACAACCGAACCTTCACCACCGGAAACACTGGTTCCTCCAATTACTGTAGAGGCAATTGCATCTAATTCATAACCCTGTCCGGCAAGAGGGGTAACTGATAAAAGCCGTGAAGCATAAACAATACCGGCCATAGCAGCCATTAAACCTCCTACAACAAAAGTAAGAATATGATAATAATCTACCTTCACGCCTGAAAGTCTTGCTGCTTCTTTATTTCCACCAAGTGCACTGGCATATCTTCCAAACCTGGTTCTTGTTAAAATAAATTGCCATAAAACTACCATTATAATAAGAATAATGATAGGGAATGGTATTGGTCCCAGGTACCCCGTACCTATATAGGCAAAATCCGGAGCCTCTACATAAACAGGATATCCACCAGTATAAAGGTATGCCAGGCCTCTGATAATCGTCATGGTGCCCAGTGTGGCAATTATTGCCGGAATGTGAACTTTTGCTGTTAAGAAGCCGTTAAAAAATCCAAAAATGGCACCTATTATTAACACAAGCAATACAGCCAGGCTCCAGTGCATATGGTGTTGCAGACCAACACTCATAGCTGCTGTTAAAGCAAGCAATGACCCGACTGAGATATCAAATCCTCCTCCGATAATGACAAAGGTTGTTCCAATTGCCATTATTCCTATAATAGAGCTTTGTCTGAGTACATTGATAATATTAGGCCAGGACAAAAATCCCGGGGTAATGAAAGATAACAGAATGCATAATAATAAGAATATAAATAATATTCCGTTTTTACTTACTAAATTCCAGTATTTTTTTAAATTTTCATTTGTATTTTTTTTCATAACCTTTTCTCTATTAGTATTTTATTAAATATTTTTTACACAATTTGTAAAATTTATTTACTTTTCTTCAATATAGTTCTCATAACTTCTTCCTGGGTGACGCCCTGATGAAATTCATCAGTGATTACACCATTGCTTAAGACTAATATCCTGTCTGAGACTTTTATTACTTCCGGCACTTCAGAAGATATAAATATAATACAAACACCTGCTTCAGCCAGCTTACGGACAATATTATAAATCTCCAGCTTGGCTTTTACATCAATTCCCTGAGTGGGTTCATCCATTATTAAAACTTTGGGTTCAGTCTGCAACCATTTAGAGATGGCAACTTTCTGCTGATTCCCTCCACTCAAATATCTTGTAATCTGCTTAACACCGGAAGTTCTTATGTCCAATTTTTCTATCGCCTGTTTTGCTATTGCATATTCTTTTGATGGTGAAATAATTCCGTTGTTTAAAACCTGGTTCAGGGTAGGAAGAGTAATATTTTTATATAGTTCTAACATAAGAATAAGGGCATCTTTTTTCCTGTCTTCCGGAACCAGTGAGATACCTTGTTTAACAGCATCAAGGGGTGATTGAATCTGGACCGGTTTTTCATTAATGAAAATTTGACCGCTTTCCATCTTATCAGCTCCAAATATAAGCCTGGATAACTCTGTTTTTCCTGCCCCCCTGAGACCTGCAATGCCAAGAACCTCTCCTGCGCAAGCTTTAAATGAAATACCGTTTACTCTGGGTTTTCTCTTCAGGTTCTCTACCTTTAAGACAGTTTCCAGGCATTTTTCATGTCCGGTAAATTTAGAAGTATAAGCATCTTTTAAAGTCTCTCCGACCATCATGGTAATCACTTTCTCCTGATCCACCTCTTTGGTAGAAACAGTATCTATTTTTTCACCATCTCTTAAAATTGTAATTCGGTCTGCAATCCTGAACACTTCTCCTAAAAGATGGGTGATATATAAAATACTTATATGATTTGATTTTAGTTCAGAAATGATTCTAAAAAGATGTTCTATTTCATCTGCTGATAAGGAAGCAGTCGGCTCGTCCATAATAATAAATTTAGCTTTGTGAATTAGGGCTTTTAAAATCTCTACCAATTTTTGTTCTGCTACTCCCAAATCTCTTACTTTATCATGAGGAGATAATTCAAACCCCAGCTGTTCGGTAATCTCCAAATATTGCTGGTAAATCTTTTTTTCATCAATTATGCCTAATCTGATGAACTGCTCTGCTCCCAAAAAAATGTTTTGTATAACAGTTAATTGTGGTATCAGACTGTTTTCCTGATAAATCGCGCTGATTCCACTTTGAAAAGCCTGGGCAGGTGAATTAAAGTCCACTTTTTGGTTATCAAAAAAGATTTCGCCTGAATCTTTTTTATACGCACCAACTATTGATTTAATCAATGTCGATTTTCCGGCTCCGTTTTCTCCTACCAGGGCATGTACTTCACCCTCATTTATCTCTAAATCTATATTATTCAGTGCAACTACCCCGGGGAAAGTCTTTCTTAATTTTATTACCTTTAATAAGGGATTATTTTTTTTCATATCTGTTACTGTTTTAATAAGAAATCACCTACAAATTTTATATTTTCGTCTGGTATCTTCAACAGATTCCAGGACATAATCATACCTTTTAGATTAAGCTCAAAAATCAAACTTAAATATTTTTCCAAAATTTGTTTATCCACATAAGATATCCCGCGAATTTGTACTGAATCCAAACCTGGATAAATATTTACACCTTCTTTTAAGTTATAATTCTGTATTTGCTTTATTTCCTGATAAATAATGTTCTCAGTAACACCTTTTTCTAAAATATCATTTATTGAACCGGGTAGATTTACTCCAAGTATCCTGCTAATTTCACGGATTAACTTGTGTTCTTTTAAATCAGGATTAATGTTCATTATGGCTTCAGTAAAACAGGAAAATTCCAGAGGAAGACCTGCTGGTCCTGCAGTATGGCAATACAACATGGGTTTAATCCAGTCACAAATACCTGATAATAATTTGTAATTCTGGGCTGATAAATATGCAATTGAGGGGGCAAATAAATTTAATCCTACTGTTTTTCCATTTTGTTTTGCATAATCTGCAAACATTTTTGTAAGCTGAAATATACTGTTTTCCCGGAAATTATAAAATTTAGTCAGGTTATTGCGAATAATTACATCAGACAGGTTTCTGTAACCTGAAAAATCCTTTATTTTCATATCTTTTAATTCTTGCAATAAATCTTTTATCTTATCGCGATAATGGTTTAGGTCCTCATTATAATCTTTTTGAAACTTATCCTGGCATGCCTGACAAAAACAGGTAAAAAGTGTTTCAAAACCATTGGCAGGTGAAGGGAATCGAATCCTGTCCAATAGAACACCATCAAACCCCTCTTCCAATAATTGTTTCTGATAGTGTTTAAAAACTTCCATTACATATTTTTCTTCATTTGGACATAGAAATAAAAAATCTTCCTCCACATGCCCTAATTTCTTCCAGCGACCGATTTTTCCATGACCAGGTTTTCCATTAAATGCTTCCACAGACTGTTCAGGTTTAATTTGAAAGGCAGATATGTCAGCTAAAACCGGGTACCAAAGATAAGTCTTAATCTTAAAGTTTGAACAGACTTCCTGGATCAAGGCAAGATTCTTTTTATGATTATCAGGCCATATAATTATGGCATCCAGATCAAGCGTTTCTTTGGCAATCGCTATTTTCCTCTTTAGATAATCATTTTTTATTAAGGCATCAGTCTCAATATTATTTAGAACAATTTGGCAACTAATCCACTTTTTTTTCATAATTTAAAACAAATATATTTATTTGCCCCCATCATATTACTTACAACAATTGATATTTACATATTACTGATACTTGCACCTGATTACATCTCAGGTTCAAACTCATCTACATTATCCTGAGTTACAATAATGTGTTTAATTTCTACAAATTGAGGAACCTCTTCACCCTTTAAATGATTTGCGGTAACCTCAACAGCTTTGTATCCTTCTTCAACAACTGAAAAGTAAGTGCTGGCTGTAACTTTTCCATTTTCAATATATGGAACTAGTTCTTTTGCATACTCGAGCCCGGTGACATATACATCAGTGACACCTGCGTTTTCTAATGCCATTGCTGCAGCGATTGCCCCACTCCACCATTGACAGCTGACCAGGTCAACCGGTCTACCGCTCTGGAGAAAAGCTTCCATAAATGCAAGCGAACCTTCTTTGGTCCAGCCTTCAATAGGTCTCTTTTCCACAATATTCCAGTTTGGATGTTCTTCTGCAACTTTCATAAAGCCTTCTTCCCTCATTCTCTGGGCAAAAGTTCCCGGTTGGCCTTCAATCAGCACTATATTTGCTTCTTTGTCACCTAAAAGCTGTGCAGCCATTTCAGCCTGAATAATCCCTGCCCCAATCTCAGATCTGCCGATAAAAGATACTACTCCTGGAAATTTACCTTCAGGATCTGTGCCAAGGGCATTGGTAAAAGTTATCAAAGGAATATTTGCTTCATTGCATAGTTGTACTGCAGGAATTAAGCCCATATTATCTGCGGTACAGAGCATAACTGCATCTACACCTCTAACGATAAAGTTTTCGACCTGGGAAAGCTGTTTTCCTGCATCCCATTCAGCATCTGCATATATTATATCTAAACCATAATCCTCTGCTGCCTGGTCTATACCTCTACGCTGGACACTAAAAAATTCAACGCTTCCCGGAAGTAATACTGCTACATTGGGTTTTTCTTCCTGGGCAGAAGAAACTGAAAACACAGCAAATACAAAAGCTAAAAGCAACATGGTTAGAACAAATGATTTTATGTATCTTTTCATTACAAAATCCTCCTGAATTTATTTAATATTTTCCTCTTATTTACATTTCAAACACTTGCTATTTATATTCACATCACCGCCTTTATCAGAATTAATTTATGTTTTTTTATTCATGACAGTAAGGTTTTTAATTTTCAGGAATACTTTCTCCACTCAATGGATTCATACCTTGGGGCCCTAATTTTGTCAATTTTTTCAATTTAATTAATGGGTGCTAACCCGTTCTTTTTTAAAGGTGCAAATACTTTTACCGCAGCGCCGATTAAAACACTATCCTCTCTCAATTTTGAAAATTCTATCCTGGGAACAAATGGAACAATGTTCTGAAGTGCTGTTTTGATTTCTTCTAAAAAAATGGACGGTAAAATTGATATTCCGCCTCCGATAACAACTAACTCCGGATTTAGAACACATGAAATATTTCCAATTCCATAAGCTAAAAATTTCAATGTCTCTTTAATAATACCAGCTGCAACACTGTCACCCTCAGCAGCAAGTTTAAATATTTCCATTATCTTAACCTGCTTCCCTATCCTCTTTCGCGCCTTTTCAATAATAACCCTGGAACTGGCTAATTTTTCCAGGCAGCCAAAATCTTTGGAATTTTTAGGAGCATATTCAGGATCAACAAGAAGATAGCCTATCTCTCCCACGGCATTGTTAGCGCCTTGATGAAGCTTTCCGTTAATTATGATGCCAGCACCTATCCCGGTTCTTTCTCCAACAAATACAAAATTATCAAACTCCTGTGCAATTCCCTTCGCTTTTTCCCCTAATGCCATCAGATTAACATCGTTCTCAAGAATAATAGGTATATCAGGTTCGCTTAAACTTAGATCATTAATTGATATTTCCCAATTTAAATATGGAGCAGCGGTGATTTTCATTTCATTATAATCTATTATTCCCGGAACACCGATACAGATATTTAATATTTTTTTTAGTGGAATTTCTATCTCTTCTAAAAAATCATTTATGATAATGCTAAGGGTATTTTTAAGATTTTGGATAGTGAAAGGGTCTTTCTCGTGGTAGGATTTTTCTTTAACAATATCACAGGATAAATCCATCAAAGCTACTCTTATTCCATTTTCGCTTCCTAAATCTACAGCAATTATATATGCACTTTCAGAATTTATCTGTATTAAGATTGGTTTTTTACCACCGGAAGAATCACCTTTTCCAATTTCGCTGACAATACCCCTGTTAATTAAATCCCTGACAATGGCAGAAATAGTAGGTGGAGTTAAACCGATTATCTTTCCGATGGCTGCTCTGGAAATAGGACCGTTATTTTCAATAACCTTTAAAACTAAACCTTGATTAATGTTCTTTATATCCATTTAATCAATCCATTTCATTTTTTAAAGTAGAAAATATATTTCTGTAATGTTATTCAAAATTTTATTCG
>JAQVMU010000070.1 GCA_028703475.1 Atribacterota bacterium
CTTCCACAATCATCAGCCACTCCCAGGCCATATCCTTCTACATAAAGCACATCACCATATTTAAACATACCATAATCAGGATCAATTGCAATACTTCCATACCCTGCAGGATAACCTGTGGCAGTATAGCCATCTGCAAAAGGAGCACAGCATAGTTCATCAGGAGTATAGGCAGTTGCCAAGACTTGATAAACCGGGTAATCAAGCTCGTTCTCTGTCTTACTTTTTATCTTTTGTTCAATAAGCTGAGCTATATTTTCGCATTTCATCCAATCAATATTTTCTTTAAAATTATAGTTTTTGAATTGTGATTGCGATGAAGACCTTTTTTTACCTTCAATTAATATAGTTATAGAATAACCAGATTCCTTTTCTTCTTTTAACATCTGGTGTTGATTGGTTACCCGAACAGTATTTCCCTGCTTGTCTTTTATCACATAGATATTAGCCATTGCATTTATGTTAAAGTAGATAATACATACCAAAAATAAGATTGATAAACATATAAGAATTCTAAACTTTTTATTATTCAACTACTCATCTCCTCAAATTCTCCAGCTATCTTTAACATTGAAAAAACCCAGGGCGCCCCCGCGGTCATCCACAAACCAAGTATAGCATAACGGATAAAATAAAAGATAAAATATAAGGAATGACCTGTTTTGGGAAAAAGAATTTTCAATCCAAAATAGAAAATAACTACTCCCAGTATCCCAACTAAAAAACGATATACTCTTTGTTTGATAGTTCCACTGGTCCCCTGAAAATGAAGCAACTCTTGATTAAAGACTATTCCCCATCCTGCACCGGTTAAAACGGAAATGACAATGATAATGTCACCTGTATTTGGTAAAATAACTAAAATAACTGGTAAAAAGGCAATTAGAATAAGTCTGTTAATAAAACTGATTTTGGATATTTTTGCATTTTTTATTTGGGATTTTAATTTATAGTGATAGATATAGAAAATAAATCCGCCTAAAATCCACCCACCCACAACATCATGAGGAAAATGAACTCCCAGATAGATTCTGGATAAGCCAATCAGAAACGCCAAACAAACCGCCAGGTACCAGATTATCTTTTGCTGCCTGTAATAGGCTATACTACACCATACCAATATGGAGGATTGGGCATGTCCACTGGGGAAACCAAAACCTTCTGCCGGATAAAGCTGAACTACCGGCAATAATTCAAATGGGCGAGGATGTTGAAATATCATTTTCATGATAGAATTAATATAAACAGAGATCAAGAACAAGATACCAATTCTGATACCTAATTTAAAATTAATGCACCATAACAAAAAAGGAAAAAATATTAAATAAAATATTTCATTACCGAGGGTTGTAAAAAATTGAAATAAACTGATTAAGAAAGAGGATTGCACCTGCTGAATATTCTCTATAAATCTCAATCCTCCTTGAAAAATCAATTCCATAAAAACTCCAAATATTATTAATTAATCCTGCTTTTCTTTAAGAAAACACCTTCTGATTCAAGCATCTTTCTCTTAAGTTCCAGTCCACCGGTTGCGGAAAAGCCGGTTAACTTTCCATAGCTTCCAATCACCCGGTGACATGGAATTATTAGTGGCAACGGATTAATTCTCATTACTCCTCCCACAGCGCGATAAGCTTTTGGATAACCAGCATGTTTGGCTAACAATTTATATGTTTTTGTAACCCCATAAGGTATTTCCCTGGTTTTTTGCAAAATATTCTTTTGAAAATATGTATAACCTTCTAAATTAATAACATCTTTATCAAATTGAACTACCTTGCCGTCAAAATATTCCTTAATTCTTATCACTACAGAAAAAAATTGGTCATCTGTCTGAATCAATTTTTGGCGTGGATGTAAATATCTGTTTAGTTCTAACAAAACACTTTCTCTTGTGTTTTCGGGTAAAACACATCTTCTCAAACCTTCCTGGTTACCAGCAATACCAATCCAGCCTAATGCTGTTTTAACTATAGAGTAATAAAATACATTATTAAAATTAGGATTATTCATTATTATTTTCCAAAAAAATTATTTTAATCATTAAAAAATAATAATTTGACAATTAATCAATCTAATTAATGAGAATAATAATTTAATTATTTGATATTTTATTTCTTGTAACCATATATTGTAATATCCTGTATACTATAATAACATATATAAGATTATATAATATTTCATCTGAGAAACAAACAAAATCGGGGTAATTACCGTGATAAAAAATATAAAGGCTCTTTTATTAGCAGGAGGGAAAACAAAACATGAATTAAAGAGGGTTACTAACCAGGAATATAAAGCTTTAATGACTATTAATAAAATGAACTCTCAACCAATTATTTACCATATAGTTAAAATATTAAGGGGTTCCAGATATATCTCAGAAATATATGTAGCTGGTCCTGAACAAGTGAATAATTTAATATACCCACAAGTTGATGCAGTTATCCCATCCGGCCAGACTCTCATAGATACCCTGAAGAATGGCATCTATAAATTGCAAGATGAACCATATATCTTAATCACCACAAGTGACATACCATTAGCTTCAAGTAAGCATATTGATAGTTTTATTAAAAATTGTCTGATTAGTTCCGGATTTGATATCTATTATTCTATTATAAATAAAGATACTTATACAAAATTTTTTCCTGATTCTAATCTAAGAAGGATATATGCTAATCTTGTCGAAGGTTCTTTCACCGGGGGAAACATTTTTATGGTAAACCCACGGGTTATAATTGATTGCGCAGAAGTGATTGAACAGTTTATTATTTTTCGCAAACATCCTTTAAAAATGGCAAGGATTTTGGGGAAAAGATTTGTAATAAAATATTTAAAAAAATATCTTTCAATCAGGGACCTGGAAAAACTTGTTCCTCATTATTTAAAGAGCTATACTGGTAAGGCTATACTGGCAGATCCTGAAATAGCACTTGATATTGATAAGCCGATACATCTTGAAGCAATTATGAGAAGGCAAAATGGATAGTATATTTATATTCATATCTTGCTCTTAACATTATACATATACCCACCGGATTTACCTACAATAAGATAAGAAGTAATGAAAGCTTTACGATCGTATTCCAGTGCAATGTCACGAATCTTAGGAAATAAATTTCTTGAAGTGATGATTCTTAAAACTTGTATTTCTCCCTGTAGGCCATATCCCAGGTTACGGGTCACTCCGAATCCCTCTTCTCTTAGGCGTTGTTCAATCTCCGGCCAATGGTCTTTGGATATAACCCCGATTGATATTATATCATGTGAGAATTTTTCAGTGATGCTGATACCTACAATATTGCCGGCCGCAAAACCTGCGCAATAAGCAAGCACATTCATCCAATTACCAATATCCTGAATAACTTTAGATACAACAAGAATAAAAATTAGAATCTCAACAAAGCCAATTATTCCTGCAGCAATTTTTTTCCTATTGACAATCATTTGCACACGAAAAGTACCTAGAGAAACATCAACTACTCTGGACAAAAATATAAACAAAGCCCAGATAATTGGATTTAAATTTTGAATATCATTAATAATGTCAATCATTTATAATTCCTCTTTCTTGCTAACAATAATTATATTCAATAAAGTTAAAATTACAATTCTGGCAGTACTATAAGCTAAAATTACTGAAAATGCAATAGATAAATTTTCTTTCCAGAAAGAAAGAAATAGTCTTTGCAAAATAGACAACTTGTTTGGTAAAATGTTTTATTAAGTTATAATCATAATAACAGGACTAATAGAAGAAAGGAACAAAATAATGGATGCAGAAATAATCAGTATAGGTGATGAAATTCTTTGTGGCAATATTGTTGATACTAATGCCAATTATATTATAAAAAAATTAGAAGAAATTAACCTTTATGTACGACATGTTTCAGCTGTAGGAGATGATGAAAAAGAATTAATAGATTTACTCAAAGTTGCATATGAGCGCTCTCGGGTAATCATTACTACCGGAGGCCTGGGGCCTACAGAAGATGATATTACCTTCCAATCCATTGCCAGAGCATTTAATCTTAACCTGGTTAAGTATCCGGAAGCCGAGGCACATATGATTAAAATACTAAACAGAATAAATATTGATATTTCACAAAGTAACCTTAAACAGACTTTTCTTCCCGAAGGTTCAAATTGCATAATTAACAGTTATGGAACCGCGCCTGCTATTATTTTGGAAAAAGATAACCGCATTATAATTGCCTTACCGGGGGTTCCTCTGGAAATGAAACATTTAATGAAAGATAAAATAATTCCTTTTCTGCAAAAAAGATTTCCGGATATTCAAAAGAAACAATCCAGGATTATCAGGATTAGTGGTTTGGGGGAATCAACTGTAAATGATAAAATTAAGGATTTTATATATAAAAATAAACATTTAAACACAGGCATTTATGCAAGCCCCGAAGATATCCAAATCCAGTTAAATGCTGTTGGAAAAACCTCTCAAGAGGCTACAACCATATTAGATGAAGCCACTGAACAATTAAAAGACATATTAGGAGACTATATCTTTGGATTTAACCAGCAATCACTGGAAGAAATTATCGGTATTATGCTCAAAAAACAAGGTCTTTCTTTAGCAGTAGCAGAATCATGTACCGGTGGAATGTTAGGTGAAACAATTACTTCAGTTCCCGGCAGTTCCGATTATTTTAAAGGCGGCATTATTAGCTATGATGGTGAAATTAAAGAAAAGCTACTTGGAGTACCTCATGAAACTATAATAAAATATGGACAAGTAAGTGAAGAAGTAGCAAGGGCTATGGCAGAGGGTGTCCGGGAAAAATGTTTCAGTGACATTGGAATAGGTATTACGGGAATAGCAGGACCGGATGGTGGAAGTAAAGACAAGCCTGTGGGTTTAGTCTATATTGCTCTGTCGGACATAAGACAAATAGTTGTTCAAAAACATCATCTTCGAAAAGATCGTCATACTATTAGATTACGTTCTGTTCGCAAGGCATTAAACATGTTAAGGATGCATCTTATCAACAACCAGACCATTAAATCATAATATTATTAGTTTGTGATTTCTTGAGTTATATTCTAAAATATTATCAAAAATAATATTATTTATTATACTCATTAGAAGGATTTTGTATAATAATACTAACTTTCTCAAATATTGGTTTTGTTCTTGTTTGTAATTTTCTTTATCTAAAAACTAGAAACAAAAAACTAAAAACTCAATTAGAAGATATTCCAAGAATATCTTCTAATTGTAAAGATGACAGGCAACAAAATAACCCGGACTTATCTCCTTTAATAGTGGCTCTTCTAACCTACAAATATCCATTACCTTCGGACAACGGGTATGAAAGCGGCAACCAGCAGGTGGATTAACAGGACTGGGAACATCGCCCATTAATATATCATGTTTTTTTCTCTGTCTTGGATCTGGAATCGGTATTGCAGATAGTAAAGCCTGAGTGTAAGGATGTTTAGGATTGCTGAAAAGAGATTTCTTGTCAGCCATTTCCATTATTTTACCCAGATACATTACGGCTACTCTGTCACAGATATGTTTCACTACACTTAAATCATGAGCAACAAATAATAATGTTAATCCAAATTCTTCCTGTAATTCTTTCAGAAGATTAATTATCTGGGCTTGTATTGATACATCCAGGGCTGAAACTGATTCATCTGCAACAATAAATTCAGGATTAGTAGCCAATGCCCTGGCAATGCCTATTCGCTGGCGTTGTCCCCCGCTGAATTCATGGGGGTATCGATTGATTTGATCAGAAGACAACCCAACCTTTTCCATTAATTCAATAACCTTTTCTTCTCTTTCCCTGGGAGAACTAATATTATGTACTTCCAAAGGTTCTGCTATGGCCTTTCCAATCCTCATCCTGGGATCAAGCGAACCAAAAGGATCCTGATATATAATCATCATCCTGCGTCTAAAACGCTGCATTCTTCTTTTATCAAGATTTGTTATTTCCTCATTATCAAAAAATATGGAACCTGATGTTGGATCAATAATTCTTAGCAGCATTTTGCCACAGGTTGTTTTGCCACAGCCCGATTCGCCGACCAGACCCATTACCTCTCTGTTATTAATAAAAAAGCTTACACCATCAACAGCACGTAAGGCTTTTCTTTTCCCTGCTCCATTTTTACCTACATAAAACCATTTTTTTAAATCTTTAACTTCTATCAATTTTTTCATAATATAGCCTATTGTTTATTTCTTTGTAATATATTCTTCTTCAACCAGGTGACATTTAACCAGATGATCTGGCTCTACCTCAATTAATTCCGGCATCTCTTTAAAGCATCTTTCGTAAGCGTAATCACACCTGGAAGCAAATGGACAACCTGGCGGAAGATGAAGTAAATTAGGCACAACTCCCTTTATAGTATCTAAAACCTTTGTTTCTTTATCCATTCTGGGGATAGATCTATTTAATCCCCTGGTGTAAGGGTGTAATGATTTCTCAAATATAGTATAGATATCGGTATATTCTACGATATGACCGGCATACATTACCGCCACATAATCACACATTTCAGAGATTACTCCCAAATCATGAGTAATCATTAGTACAGAAGTATTAAATTCTTTTTTTAATTCATTCATCAGGCGAAGAATTTGTGCCTGTATAGTTACATCCAGTGCGGTAGTAGGTTCATCTGCTATCAACAAAGCCGGGTTACATGATAAAGCCATGGCTATCATAACTCTCTGACGCATACCCCCGGATAGCTCATGAGGATAATTTTTCATCCTTTTATCAGCATCGGGAATTCCCACTACCTCAAGCATCTGAACCGCTTTTTCATAAGCTCCTTTTTTTGTAAGATTCTGATGCAATAAAATGGTCTCGACAATTTCATGTCCGATAGTGAAAACAGGGTCCAGGGAAGTCATTGGTTCCTGAAAAATCATTGATATTTTGCAACCGCGAATCTTACGCATTTCTCTTTCATTTAAAGTACACAGGTTTTTACCCTCGAAGATTATTTCACCACTGACTATTTTACCCGGAGGTTGTGGAATCAAACGCATAATAGATAAAGCTGTTACGCTTTTGCCTGAGCCAGATTCTCCAACAATTCCCAATGTTTCTCCTTTATTCAGGGAAAAGCTAACAGCATCAACTGCTTTTACTATTCCTTCATGAGTAAAGAAAGATGTCTTTAAATTGTTTACTTTTAATAATTCTTTCTTTTTATTCATAATATTTATTTTTTCTATAATAACTATATACCTACTGTTTTAACCTTGGGTCCAAAATATCTCTCAATCCGTCCCCTAATAGATTTAACCCTAATACAGACAACAAAATTGCTATCCCCGGAAAAGTTGCGGCCCACCAGGCTCCGCTTACTATATAAGAATAACTATCTGATAACATTGCTCCCCATTCCGGTGTAGGAGGTTGTGCGCCCAGGCCTAAAAAACCAAGTGCCGCGCAATCTAAAATAGCAGTTGCCAGCATTAAGGTACCATATACAATAACAGGAGCAATACTATTAGGAATTATATGACTAATAATAATTCTCCAATGGCTTGAACCAATTGCTTTTTGAAATTCGATATATTCCATTTCTTTAATATACAAAACTGAGCTTCGGATAATTCTGGCCATTTGTGGTGAATAGACAATCCCTATGGCAATCATGGCCTTCTCCAAGCCTTGTCCCACTACTGTTACAATAACTATAGCCAGCAATAAAGCAGGAAAGGCAAACATAATATCAACAAAGCGCATAATAACTGCATCAACCCAGCCACCAAAATACCCGGATAAAACACCAAAGGTAATACCTAAAACCATTGCAATTCCAACAGCTACAAAGCCGGCTGTAAGACTTACTCTGGCTCCATAAATAATACGACTAAGAATACATCTACCAAGGCCATCTGACCCCAGAGGCATTCCTTCTGCACCCTTATCGCTCCAAAATCCTGGTTTTAATTTATTTGACAAAACAGGGGGAGAAGGAAAGGGCTCATTAGGAGCAATAAAATCAGCAGTAATTGCACAAAAGACCATAAAAAGTACAATTATTAGACCAAATACAGCTGATTTGTTGTATTTCAGGCGACGTGTTAATTCACCAAAAGTGGTCTCTTTTTTAATTTGAATATTTTCTTCCATTAAAACTACCTGATTATTGATATTTTATTCTAGGGTCAATATAAACATAGATTAAATCTGTAATTAGATTTACAATAACGAAAATAAAAGCAAAAAATAGTACGCATCCTTGAACAGCAGGATAATCTCTCATCTGAACTGCTTTCACTACATAACGTCCCAGTCCTGGCCAGGAAAAAACAGTTTCGGTTAAAATTGCCCCAGCCAGAAGCAATCCAAAATTTAATCCAATAACTGTTACTACGGGAATTAAGGCATTGCGCACAGCATGTTTATAAATAACTAATCTTTCCGAAAGGCCTTTGGCTCTTTCAGTACGAATATAATCCTGTCTCAAGACCTCCAGCATACTGGAACGCGTTACTCTGGCAATGGTTGCCATGGGAATAGTGCCCAGGGCAA
>JAQVMU010000071.1 GCA_028703475.1 Atribacterota bacterium
TTTGAAGTGCATTTAATTCATCTTTATTGTCTTTTTTCACTTATTTTGAATTATTTCTAATTAAACTCACCTATTTAAGCATTTTTGTTTTTCTGTCTTTCATTCTTTTTGACATTAATGATAAAAGGTGCTAAACTTTGAAATTAATTATATAATTATGACCTGCTAACAATATTAAATTACTAAATAATAAGTATTTCCTGAAGTTTAAGATTATTTTTATAGATTCTTGCAGCAAACTGTTTCTTTAGATATATTATAATTATAACAAACTAAAGTAATATATTGATATTTTACTATTCAACTGACATATTTGCTTATGTAAGAAATCTAAATTTGCTTTTTAAGGAGGTGGTAGCTTTTAGTTTTTTTGACTTTAAACTGGCCTTCATGTTTTAACTGAATTTTAGCTAAAATTGCATTCTTATATTATATTTTTAAATTAAGGAGATGGTAAAAATGAGTGATAATGGAAGAGGACAATGGCAGTCACGAGCTGGCTTTATTGCTGCTGCTGCCGGTTCGGCTATCGGATTAGGAAATATATGGCGTTTTCCGTATATTACCGGTAGGTATGGTGGTGGAGCATTTGTATTAGTTTATATTCTTTTGTTAATATTTATCGGTTATCCTGTAATGACCTCTGAATTAGTATTAGGCCGTAAAACTGAAAAAAACCCTGTCGGAGCTTATAGTGCCCTGGCACCAGGTAGTCCTTGGATAATCGTTGGATTTATGGGTGTCCTTGCTGGATTCATCATCCTTTCCTACTACTCAGTAGTGGCGGGATGGTCCCTTTCTTATATCTTTAAATCCGGAGCTTACATGGCTGCAGGTTCTGATGCCGCTAATATCTTTGTAGGTTCAATTTCATCAACTTTTGGAGGTATCTTCTGGCATACACTATTTATGGCTATCTGTATTGGTATTGTCTATGGCGGAGTTGAAAATGGAATTGAAAAATGGTCAAAAATTTTAATGCCTGTATTGCTTTTGTTGCTTATAGTACTGATAATTCGTTCTGTGACTTTACCTGGCGCAGGAGAGGGTTTGTCCTTCTATCTGAGACCGGATTTCAGCGCATTTAATGCCGAAGGTTTCTTGGCAGCTCTGGGACAGGTATTCTTTACTTTAAGCCTTGGGATGGGCTGTATGATAACCTATGGTAGTTACCTTAAGAAAGATGAAGATATTCCTTTAAATGCTAAGTATGTTGTAACTTTTGATACAGTTATTGCCCTGCTAGCAGGTTTTGTTATTTTCCCGGCAGTATTTGCATTTGGATTAGAACCTGCCACAGGACCTGGTCTTACATTTATAACATTACCGGCAGTTTTTTCCCAAATGGGAGCAGCTGGTCACATTTTTGGTACTATCTTCTTTATACTGTTAACTGTAGCAGCCTTAACATCTGCAATTTCTCTCCTGGAAGTTGTTGCTGCCTACTTTATTGATGAAATTAAATGGAATCGTAAAAAAGCGACAATTGGCATGGGAATAGCAATCTGGATTCTTGGTATATTCCCTTCACTGGGATACAGCAGTTTGTCCCATGTAAAACTAATAAAAGGATTTGATATATTAGACTCCTTTGACTTTTTTGCCAATAATGTCCTGTTGCCTTTAGGCGGATTGCTGATAGCTATCTTTATTGGATGGTTCTGGGGTACTGACAAGGCTCTGGAAGAAGCAAATCATGGAGCAGGTACAAAAATTGGAGCAAGCTACTCTTTCTTAATCAAATATGTAGTTCCAATTGCAGTATTTGTTGTTTTCTTAAACAGTATAGGAATTCTTGGATAAGTATTAGATAAATAGCATATTAAAAAAAGGATGGCTACTCATTAAAAGATTGGCCATCCTTTTTTTAATATTTATTATATTTAGTCACCAAATAACAATACCGGTAACTGTAACTTTAACTCCCATAGTATACTTGAAATAGCTTTTTTCATATTTTCGATTACTTCACTATGTTCGAATCCCTGCAATGAGACCTCTTCTTTGCTTAAGGATACAATGACTTTGCCATCAATACTTAAACTGCTTAGATCATTACCTGAGTATATTGTAATACTATAAGAATTTAAATCTACTCTTAGTGTTTCCTCTAATTTTTCTATTATACTGGTTGTTTTCCTGTTTATTTTCTCTACATCATTTCCTGTAAAACGTAATATTTCTTTATCATTTAGGATTATCGTAGAAACAATACTGTCTTTCTTTATTCTAATAATACCCTCTAAATTAAAGTATTCAGTAGTTAAACGGCGTTCTATCTTAATATTGTTGTCATTCAAATACTTCTTTATATTTTCTATTCTGTAATCAATATTCGGGTGAGTTTGGAATATTCCTAAATTTATATTTGGCTTAAAATAGTCTTTGCTATGGACTCTCTCAAAAAATGTCAACAGCGCTACAGGATGATAATCAGGGCTTTTGTTGAGTAATTCTAAAGCGGTTAAATCTGCTTCTTCTTCATATTCTCTACGGTAATTATTCAACACAGTAATTGTAGTTAGTTCTCCTATTAATCCTACGGCAGGATCTCCAGTTAAAAGAACCGCAAAAAGTTCAACTAATTTCATTTTTCGATTATCCTGCATCTGCTTTATAGAGTGCTGGCAAATAACATGTCCCATTTCATGGGCGATAATTGCTGCTAACTCATCATCTGAGTGTACATAATCAAGCAAATCAGATGTGATATAAATAAACCCGCCAGGAAAGGCAAATGCGTTTACTCCTTCCTGGTTTATAATATTAAAGTGATAATTTATTTCCTTTATTTCAGATATTTTTTTTAAATGCTCACCAATTTTTTCTATTCTCTTCAAATTATCAATATCTTCCACCAAATCATATCGTTTTTCAATTCTTTCAGCTAATTTTCGGCCAATTTTTTCCTCTTTCTCGAAATCACGATCTGCTCCATTTACTGATAATATAAAAGTAAGAAAGAGTATAGTAATAAATAATATACTTATTGCAGAATAAAATTTAGCTTGATTTGATATTCTTTTCTTCATATTTTTTCTATTGGTTTTCATAATAATTCCATTATTAGGATTTATTTATTCCATTCATTATTGACAACCATCTCAGAAATATATTTGACAATTGTTTTATTAATTAAAGGCAGTTCTTCATTATTTTTCAGTTTAGCCATTGCTAAATATTCTGAACCTCCTCCTTTTCCTTTGCCATTATCTAATAATTTTTTTAATAAATTCCCCATATGAATTGAAATATTTTGGGAACATCCCAGACACAAAACCGGTTCAGGTCTTTCTGCCCCCAGAATAACTAAATAATTATCTTCATTTATTATTGCTAAAGCTAAATTCTTTAGCTGCTGTACAG
Source organism: Atribacterota bacterium (assembly GCA_028703475.1). Taxonomy (NCBI): domain Bacteria; kingdom Pseudomonadati; phylum Atribacterota; species Atribacterota bacterium. Next base: position 3,367 of record JAQVMU010000071.1, read on the forward strand.
TCTTTCCACTAAATGTCTTATTTATTATTAAATAACCATTCTCTCCTGTATTGGCTTTATTTTTTAGGATTTCAACTTCAAACTGTAATATCCTTTTCTCTAAACTTCTATTTTCTTTATCCAGCTCCTTTTTCTCTTTGCTTAGTTTAATAACTTTTTCTTCAAGATTACTTATTCCGGTTGTGAATAAATTGGAAAGATTTTTTACAATATAATGCTTATTTTGATAATCAAGAAAACCGCGATGCCCACATAAAAAGGATATTCTGGTTTTATCTTTACGTTTTTCCCAGTTATTAATTTTGATTATAGCCACTTCTCCTGTATTTCTGCAATGGGTTCCCCCGCAGGCATTAATATCATATTCAGCAATTTCTACTATTCTCAATTTTTCATTTAATTTTTGTTGTTTTTTCCTTAACTCTTCATAAATGTCACTTTTATTTTCATCTATATAATATTGATAAATTGGTTTATTCGAATAAATGATTTTATTACAAAAACATTCCAATTCTTCTATTTTCTTTTCTTCAAGCGAAGTAAATGGTATGTCAATAGTACATATTTCTACCCCCATGTGAAATGATAAAGTGTCTTTCTGCCATAATTCCTTTAGCACGCTTGATAATATATGTTGTCCGGTATGTTGCTGCATATGGTCGAATCTTGTTTCCCACTCTATCTCGCCATTTACACTCATCCCCGGATTAAACCTTGCATCTCCTTTTAGATAATGAATAATGTCACCATCTAATTCCTGTACATCAACTACCGGAAATCCCGATATATTCCCTTTATCACAAATTTGCCCACCAGCTTCCGGGTAAAAACATGTTTGATTTAAGATTAATTCAATTAAGTCATTTTTTTGCTGAACATTAATCACTTTTGCCTGAAACTTTTTTTTATAAGAATCAGTATGAAATAATTTTTTTGTCATAAAAATCTCCAGGTATAAAGAATAATATATTTTAATTAGCTATTTTAAAGAATAAAGGCATATTATAATTTTAACATAAATAAAAAAATCTTCTGAAATTAATCAGAAGATTTTTTATAAAATGATTAAAGATTCTTATTGATTATACTTTTATGCCAGAACTAATTCATCCTCAACATACTCTTCCTTCCTTAGTTTAGAAAATTGCTTTAATAAATAATCTATAGTGACATTCTCTCTTTTCTTACCGGCAATGTCCAATATTATTCTTCCTCTGTCCATCATTATAGTCCTGTTTCCTAATCTAAGGGCCTCTTGCATATTATGGGTAACCATTATAGTTGTCAGTTTTTTCTCCTTAACTATGCTTTGAGTTATTGCCTGTATTCTTTTACTAATTTCAGGGTCAAGAGAAGCTGTATGTTCATCTAACAAAAGTAATTTTGGGTCAAACATAGTTGCCATTAATATGGTTAAGGCCTGTCTTTGTCCACCTGATAAAAATGCTACTTTCTTAGATAACATATTCTCCAATCCCAGGTCCAATTGTGCCAATTTGCTACAGAAAAACTCTCTTCTCTTTGGAGTGACCCCCAGACGTAAACCTCGTCCATAACGTTTTATTGAAAGAATTAAATTTTCTTCAATAGTCATTGATGGAGCTGTACCCATTAAAGGATCCTGAAAGACTCTTCCAATATATTTTGCCCTTTCATGCTCAGGTTTTCTGCTTACGTCATGATTGTCAATTTTCACAATCCCTTTATCCGGTAATATTGTTCCTGCAATCATGTTTAACAAAGTTGATTTACCTGCACCATTACTTCCGATAATTGTTAAAAAATCACCTTCTGTAATGTTTATATTAATTCCCTTTAAGGCAATTACTTCATGGGTACTGCCTCTGGAAAAACATTTGTCAATATTTTTTAAGGTTAACATAATCCTTACCTCTTTAATTTATTTATTGTCCCCACCATTAGAACCATTTGAGGTTGCAATAGCTTTAATTCTTCCTCTAAAAATTGGAAGTGTCAATGCAATTACTACTAATAATACAGATATTAGTTTTAAATCTCCCGGTTGAAAACCAAATTTATATCCATATCTCAAAGCAATCATAACAGTTGTCCTGTATATTATGGAACCGATTATTACACTTATTGTCATCCATCCAATACTGCCGTTCCTTATAATGCTGTGACCAATAATTACCGATGCTAAACCGGCAACAATTGTTCCAATACCCATTCCCACATCTGCGAATCCGGAGTATTGAGCAAATAAGGATCCTGACAGAGCAACTAATCCATTAGAGATACACAAGCCTATTATTTTTGTCAGTTTTGTGTCAACACCAAGACTTCTTATCATCTGCTCGTTATCACCGGTCGCCCTTATTGCCATTCCTATTTCAGTAGATAAAAAATAATCGAGTATAAATTTCACAATTAAAATTATCAATAAAAAGAGAAAAGGAGTTAACTGATCAATTGAAAAAGAAGGAAATAGATTATTAAAGCTATCAATAAGTGTTATTTTCCCTAAAAGTGGTATATTTGATTTCCCCATTATTCTTAAATTAACAGAGTAAAGCAAAGTCATAGTGAGAATGCCTGATAAAAGATTAGTAAATTTTAATCTGGTATGAAAAAAAGCAGTTAAACCTCCTGCTAATATACCGCCAATAACAGCTAATAAAATTGCTGTAACAGGATGCCCTCCCGAAAATATAATCTTTGCTGTAATAGCCGCACCTAATGGAAAAGTACCGTCTACTGACAAATCAGGAAAATCCAATATTTGAAAAGTTATATATACTCCCAATGCCATGATACCAAATACAAGACCTTGTTCCAATGCATGAAATACTAAGCTCCAATTCATTTTATGTTAACTCCTCCCTCTTAATGTTTTGCTATTCACTTTTATTCCAGGATAATCCGCCAAATACTATAGAATCTGCATCTGCTAACAATTCAGAAGGAACTGTTAAACCTAATTGTTCTGCAATATCCATATTTATGACAAATTTAAGTTGTTCCGGCTGATCTAATTTACCTATAGGAATTTCCGAAGGTTGTTTTCCTTCAAGTATCTGTAATGCTTTTTCAGCACTTTTCTGTCCCAAAGTAAAATAATCTATTCCAAAAGAGGCGAAACCCCCATCTGATACATTTGTAGGATCGGCTAATATTATTGGTATTTTTTCGTCCAGAGATACTTTTACAATTGAACTAATTGCAGAAACCGCAACATTGTCTGTAACAATATAAAAGACATCTACTCTTCCAGCCAATGATTGTGCAGCCATTAATACTTCATTAGAATTGCTGACTGTTGCTTCTATTAGTTCCAGACCCAGACCTTCACATATTTCTTTAGATAATTCTACCTGCACTACTGAATTGGCTTCACCTGCATTATAGATTGTTCCTACTCTTTCAGCCTGCGGGAAAAACTGTGGTATTAGCTTTAATTGTGCTTCATTTGGAGCCGCATCAGACATTCCGGTTACATTATTTCCAGAACTTTCCCAACTTTCTGCAATATTTGCAGCCACCGGATCTGTAATTGCCCCAATAATTATAGGTATCTCTTCGGTAACTTGAGCAGCTGCCTGAGCTATAGGGGTTGAAATAGCATATATTATATCTACATTATCATCTTTAAATTTTTGGGCAATTGAAATAGCATTACTAAATTCCCCCTGGGCATTTTGGAAATCATAAATCACATCTTCACCAGTAACATATCCTGCTTTTTCCATTCCATCAACAAACCCGTCACGACAATTATCCAGTGCCGGGTGCTCTACAATCTGGCTAACTCCAATTTTTATCGGAGCCGCAAAAACTGCAGTACTCGTTAATAAAAAAGTTAATATAATTACTACTACACCAATTATCATAAAAACTTCTGATTTTTTTGAATTTGTTCTCATCTCATTTCCTCCTTTTTTTTATAAAGAACTTTTCAATAAAATTACTGTAAACATTGTTTTTTGTTTAAATTGTTTATCATCCCCTTTCCTTTAAAATAAAAAACCACGAATGTTTAATACACCCGTGGTTAAAAATAAAACCACAGGAACTTACCTGAGGTAAATGCCTGTGGTTTATTAATCTTAATAGATTTTACTTACTACTATTAAAACCGATGGCACTTACCCCGGAATATAATAGTAGTAAAAATAATTATTCTTTTGTCGCGTTATTTTGTTTATATTTTTCATAATCTCAACTAACTCTTTTATATTGGTTATTATTGTAACCACTTACTGTAAAAAAGTCAATACAGATTAAAAAATTTTATATGAAAGTAATAACTATTTAAATATGAATATTTTTAATAATTCTATCATGTCTTCTATAGTTTCTTTAAACTAAAAAAATCCCTGGCATTTTTAGAAGTTATTTTGGCTATCTCGTCTATGTCTTTTTCTTTAATCTCGGCAATTTTTTCTGCAATGATCGGTATATATTTTGGTTCATTTGGCTTTCCCCGAAAAGGTACTGGAGTGAGAAAAGGAGAGTCTGTTTCCAGTAGTATATTATCTATCGGAATCTCCTTTACTATTTTTACCAATTCTTTGGCATTCTTAAAAGTAACAACTCCACCTATCCCAAAAAAATATCCTCTTTCTATACACCATTGAGCCATATCCATATCGCCGGAAAAGCAATGCAGGACTACTTTCATGTTTTTTGCCTTTTCTTTTAATATTTTTATAGTATCATAATGTGCATCTCTATCATGAATAATTACAGGTAAATTATATTTTTTAGCTAAGTCAATTTGTTCCCTGAATATACTTTTCTGATCTTCTTTCTTGCTATGCATGTAATAATAATCCAGCCCTATCTCACCAAGTGCTACATTTTTTGGATTTGATATCATTGTTTCTAACTCATATAATTCCTCTTCTCTTATCTTTTTACTTTCATGCGGGTGAAATCCGATCGCAGTAAAAACATCCTTATATTGCTTTGCATAATTTATATTCTTTTTACTGGATTCCAAATCAACACCAATTGTAATAATATCTTTTACGCCACTCTTAAGAGCATCGCTGATAACTACATCTGTTTTTTTCTTTATAATATCCAGATGAGCATGTGTTTC